>JBFIXY010000001.1:0-29329 GCA_041605655.1 Planococcus sp. (in: firmicutes)
CGACAACCGATTCCCGGAACCGGTTGTCATCAGCAATTTAAAATACAAATTGGATGGCACCGGATTGTTGCCGCAGGATGTATACCGCCAAATCGGTTCGATCGATCTTGAATCGCAAGAAATCACCCAATTAGCAGCAGGGAAGTATCATTATAGTTTGGAAGCCGTATCGCATTGCGGAACAAAATTAGCCTATAGTGTAGTACGGGAAGAAAACCTCGATTTTGTGTTTCGACAACCGCTTTATTTATATGATCTTGAGACGGCAACAGAAACAATCGTAGCTGAGGGCGACGGTTATTTCGATCAAGCGGCATTCTCATTCGACGATACAAAAATTGCGTATATTAGCAGCACGCGCCAATTTGAAAACGCGACTCATACCCAGGTATCAGTTTATGATGTTGATTTGAAAACGAGCTTTTGTCTGACGGAAGGAATTGATGCGCCAATTGGAGATTATGTAGTGGCGGACCATCAACAAGAACCCTCGGCGCCTGGTGTGGTTTGGACAAAAGATGATCATTTGTATTTCCAAGTTTCCACAATGGGAGATGTTCGCCTGTATTTTGCTTCACTGGATGGAGCAGTATACCCAGCTTCACCGGAAATGGAGCACATTTACGGATACGATATTGCGAGAAGTGGCGAGTTTGCGGTTGCGGGCATTAGCAACCCGGTCAATCCGGGGGAATTGTACAAATTGAACATTGCAATGGGAGAGCGCGAAGCACTGACGACTTTCAACGCCGCTTACTTGGAAAATACTGAATTGATCATGCCTGAATCGGTCGTGGCAGAAGGCGCAGATCATTGGCCGGTGCACGGGTGGCTGCTGAAACCAAAAGGCTTTGAGGAAGACAAAAAATACCCGGTGGTTGTCAATATTCATGGCGGTCCGCATGCGATGTATGCAAATACGTTTATTCACGAGATGCAGCTATTGGCTGCCCGTGGATTTGGCGTATTATACGTCAACCCCCGCGGCAGTCATAGTTACAGCCAAACATTTGTCGACGCAGTACGCGGGGACTATGGCGGCAATGATTATGAAGACATTATGAATTCACTCGAAGCGGTCATCGCTGAAAACAAGTGGATTGATGCTACGCGACTAGGTGTGACAGGCGGCAGCTACGGAGGCTTTATGACAAACTGGATTGTCGGTAAGACCAATCGCTTTAAAGCGGCTGTTACACAGCGTTCGATTTCCAATTGGGTCTCGTTTTTCGGAGTTTCGGATATCGGTTATTATTTCAATAATTGGCAACTCGGTGCCGGCATGGACGATGTCGAAAAATTATGGAACCATTCTCCTTTGAAATACGTGGCAAACGTGAAAACGCCTTTGTTGATTTTGCACCCGGAAAACGATGAACGCTGTCCAATTGAACAAGCGGAACAATTATACGTGACACTCAAAAGCCAAGGCAAAGAAACGGAGTTCATCCGGTTCCCGGATGCTGACCATGATTTGACACGTACTGGTAAACCGAATTTGCGCTTTGCGCACCTTGAACAAATTGCTCGTTGGATGGAGAAGTATTTGAGTTAAGCAGTATTACGTTTAACGCCGAAAAGCAGGAAGACACCCAAGCAGTAAGCTGGGGATGTTTTCCTGCTTTTCAGCGTTCCTTAGTAGGAGCCTCATATTAAATCGCTAAAAGCGATATCCAAAAAATATGAAGAAGAAAAATCAATGAGTAAAGTACGTTTGTTGAGATGAGGAAATATCGCCAAAGCCGAGATTGAATTGCGATAAAGGAGGTGAAAAGAAAGCTGGAAAGGCAAAGAGAAAGAAGCACTTTGATTGCCAAGATAATACCCGGTGAAAAAGAGCTCAACAAAGGATTGCCTTCAGTAATAAGACCAGCCGATATCCCAAGGAATGTGAGAATCCCGTCGGTGGTATTCAAAAAGACTAAAATCCAGAGATGCCTTTTTAATGGCGTATTATGTTTAGTCGCAATCATGTTCACCTCCATAATGTGTAATGACTTAAATTATCTGAATTTTTTATCTTTAATACACATTACCCCACAAGGCTATAAATATACTTACATTTGAACTATTAATTTATTTATTTTTAGGTAATTTAAATATAGATAGTTCTTAATAACTATTTAAGGAATCTTTTTTTACTTATTTATATTGAAATAATCAAAAAAATGTATATGGAGAATGAATGAAGAAAAAAGACCATGAACAATCGACTTTTCGAATTGTTCATGGTCTTTTATATGAGTTATTAAGTGCTGTATGTTTTAATGCATCAAATAGCCGGTTATTTTCCTTTGAAAACGGGTTTGCGTTTTTCGCCGAATGCGATGAGGGCTTCAACGCGATCTTCTGTCGGAATCGTAATTTCATAGGCTTTGCGTTCAATGTGAAGCCCAGTTTGTAAATCAACGTTCATGCCGTTCTTAATGGCGAATTTCGCTTGTTGCAAAGCAATTGGTCCGTTTGCAAGCATCATGTCAGCAAATTGACCAGTCACATCAAGCAATTCGCTGCGCGGTGCCACTTTTGTAGCAATCCCATATGCAAGCGCTTCCTCGGCTTTCAAGCGGCGCGCTGTCAAGATCAGTTCCAATGCCTTCGATTCGCCGATCAAACGAGGCAAGCGCTGTGTGCCGCCAGCTCCTGGAATGATGCCAAGGCTCGTTTCTGTTAAGCCAAGCAAAGTATCTTCCACTACAATGCGGAAGTCGCAAGCAAGCGCCAGCTCCATACCGCCGCCGAATGCGAAGCCGTTGATCATGGCGATTGTTGGCTGTGGCAAATTTTCAACGGCCGAGAAGACTTCTCCGATTTTATAAATATTGCGTTTCACATGCTGTTCAGTCAGTGTTTTCCGTTCTTTCAAATCAGCCCCGACGCTAAATGCTTTTTCCCCGGCGCCGGTAAATACGACAAGACGGATATCCGGGTTGATCCGAATTGCTTCGACCACTTGGCCGAGTTCCGCGAGCATATCGTAATTGAAGGCGTTCATCGAATCTGGGCGATTCAATGTGATGAACGCAAGGTTCCCTTGTTGTTCGTAATGAATTGTGTCCATTTTTCTCCCCCTTAAAATGTTTCCTTCTTCTAAAAACATACCATTTTTTGGACTATTGCGCTATCAGACTCTATAATTAAGCGCATAGAGGGGGACACGCATTCATGAATCAGTTATCGTTCATTCGGATATATCGCATCGTCTTCATGGCCATCAAATTTTATACGCAATCCATGCTGTTCCAGCGGCGACATCGCGGCGCTTGGAATCCTCTCGTTGAGGAAAAATGGAATGCTCTAGTGACCAAACAAGCAAAGCAATACAAAGTTTTAGCACTGAAACTAGGCGGGTTAATGATCAAGATGGGGCAATTCTTATCTACACGGGCTGATATTATGCCGCAGTCTTTTCTTGAGGAGCTTGAAGGATTGACGGACCGTGTGCCGTCAGTAGAGCGCGAAAAAATCATTTCCGTTTTGGAAACAGAATGGAATTCGCCGTATTCCAGCTATTTAGCGGAATTGTCGGACTCGGCAGTTGCTTCTGCATCGATTGGGGAAGTTTATAAAGGCACGTTGAAAGACGGCACAATTGTGGCTGTGAAAATTCAGCGCCCGGGAACAGAGCGGCTATTGCGAGCGGATTTTCAAGCTATGCGCATTGTCATCTGGTTTATGAAGACCTTTACATCGCTTACCAAGCAAATCGATTTCGATCAATTGTTCAGGGAAATGACGGAAACGATTGGAGCGGAATTGAATTTTCTTCAAGAATTGCAAAATGGCCGATCATTCGCGGACCGCTTCTCTGAAATGGACGGCATCCGTTTCCCGATTTATTTCGATGATTTATCGACACGCCGTGTTCTTGTTATGGAATGGATCGAAGGCGCACGCATCACCGATTTGGCATTTATCGAAAAACATGAGCTTAATCGTCGTGAAATTGCGGAGCGACTGTTCATCTTGTTTCTTGAACAGATTTTATATGGGGGCCAATTCCACGCAGATCCGCACGGTGGAAACATCTTACTGAAACCTGACGGCACGATCGTGCTGATTGATTTCGGGATGACGGGCACAATCACAAAAGCGGATTCGAAAGCTGTCTTGCAGATTGCGGAAGGGATTATCTTCAAAAATTATGAGCTGGTTCTAGATGCGCTTGAAGAGTTGCGGTTCTTATTGCCGGAAGCTGACCGAGGGTTATTGGCTGATACTATTTCGCGGTTGGTCGCCGCCTATGAATCAGACGAGTTGATGCAGATGGACAGTTTGGTCGTTGAGCGGTTATTTAAAGACATGCAAAATATTGTTCGAACGCAGCCAGTACAGCTGCCGGCCGAGTTTGCATTTTTCGGTCGCGCAGCTTCAATTTTTGTCGGTGTGCTCAATGTGCTAGACCCGGGTATCGACCTTTTGGCATTAGCGCGTCCCCGTGTCCTTGAATGGGCATCGACTCAAAAAGAAGGCAAGCGGGTCTTTGGCAAAAGCGATGTATTGCGCTGGTTGCTCAATGCATCAGGACCGTTCCGGGTCTTGCCGCAAAAAGTCATCAATTACTTGGAAGAGCCGGAACGGATGCGTCATTACATCGAGAACCGAGATGGGCGCAATCGCCAGCATGAACGCGATTTGCAAAGCAGGATGTTCGCGGGCATCTTCACGATTCTGTCATTCGCAGGAATTTCGGTTTCGATCTGGTTCTGGCATGAACCCTTTTTATGGGCATCTTCTGCATTTTTCGCAGGATCATTATGGGTTTACCGCACGATTAAATGAAAAGAGTGGTAAGGAGAGTCCCTTAGACTTTCCTCACCACTCTTTTTTAATGGAAAATGGAGCATACTGCTGATTATTTAACGGAGGCTATTGCAATTTCAAAATATGGCGTTAAAATTGAAATAAGAACAAATGTTCCCTTTTGAAGGAGGTGCCAAGTATGCCGTTGATCTCACAAGAGGAAATCGTCTATTTTGAAAAAGCGATGTATTTGCCGATGTTATTGATCGTTCTGGAACGCGACCGTGCAATATTCGAAAAAGAGTCTTTTAAATTGAAAAGGCCGTATATTGAATTGGTGGATAAAGCGATCCGGGAGGTTCAGAAGGAACTGAAGGAAACGAACATCCATATGCGTAAACAGCATATGAAAATGCTGAAGGGGACAGGCGATGATACCTTTACTGAATATGTCTTTTACCATGGGGGCTACGAAGATCACAGGCGCTATTTGAATCTGCGCCTGCGCAATCAAGTCGAAGAACTGCTGCGCCTCTATTTAGCAATGGCGCATCGGGAAATTTAAACAAGTCCGATAGCCGAGAAGAAAGAAAATCAGTCTGGCATCGGCATATTTGCCGAACGGTTAAAGTTGCGGTATTCAGTCCATCGGATGCTGCTTGCGGGGTGGATACCGCCGTTTCGTTAAATAGACCATCTGTTGCTTGTGGATCTGTTGAGAGTTTCTAAAAAAGCGGCGCAGGGAACCGGCAAACGAATGCTGATTTCTGAGGGCGATTGGAGATACATCAAGTGGCACAGTGATGCCGTTGCTCAAGTGAATCAGACTTCCTTTAACGACGTCATCACTATCGATCAATTCAATTGCATCAAAGTTAAACCAGACAGAATCGCGATTTTTCGGTGAATGAGTAGGAAAGAAAATCAGTGGGGTGCCGTAATATTCTCCGATGATCACAGGAGGTTTATGCTTGACCCGAATCGCTTTCTGGGAATAGAGGGTTGCACTTTCTAAGGAACCTCTATAAAATCTGCACGATGCACTAATGATTTTATAAACGGACTCCTCTACGATGAATTCGCTGCGGTCTTCGATGACGCGCGTCCAGTTCCGATGGCCGTCGATATACGGCAAAAGAGCATAGGTATTGCTGCACACCGTATACGAATAAAGTTGATGATTCTTTTTGTTCATGAACATTACACCCCTCAAATTTACTATACATATAACATTATAAGGAAAAAAGGCGATTTAGCAAACGCTTTACACGGAAAATAAAATATTTTCTATTTCATTAGAATTTTCAAAAAACGATTGTTCTTTGCGAATTTATATTGTATACTAATGAAAAGCATTCGGGGTGATGGAGAATGGAAAACTATTATTCTTACGCTGACTTCATGAAAGCAATGGCTCAAACAAAGAAAGCAACTGAAGCGGAAAAACTTCTGAACGATATTTATTTGGATCTGTTCTTGAAGCATGTTCACCGTTCTCAGCAAGAAGAGCAGCTGATGAACCTCATTGACGAAGCCCTGGACAACAATGACCGTAAAGCATTCAACAAATACAGCGAACAATTGAAAACGTTGAAATGCGAAGAAGAATAACAAAAATTTTAGATAATGTTTAAAAAAATGCATTGGACCTAGTCCAATGCATTTTTTTGCGCGTTTCTATAGGCAGCATCCACTAACTACGCCGGTCTTTTCGTTATTATTCATCCTTAAACTCGAAAGAATTACAGAAAAAACATACGTTCGCTTTTTGTTAGGGGATTTTTAGGGCATATGATAAAATAGAGACATTGAACGAACGGAGGGCATCAACGATGAAACAAGAATTCAATCTTCAGGCACCCTATGAACCAGCAGGCGATCAACCGGCTGCAATTGCTGAATTGACTCAAGGCATCATCAACGGCAAGAAATGCCAAACCTTGCTCGGGGCAACTGGTACAGGGAAGACCTACACAATGTCGAACGTCATTCAACAAGTGAAAAAACCGACACTCGTGATGGCGCATAATAAGACCCTAGCTGGGCAGCTTTACAGTGAGTTCAAGGAATTTTTTCCGGATAACGCGGTTGAATATTTCGTCAGTTATTATGATTATTATCAGCCGGAAGCATATGTACCTCAATCTGACACATTCATCGAAAAAGATGCGAGCATCAACGATGAAATCGATAAACTACGCCACTCGGCGACAAGTTCGTTATTCGAGCGTGAAGACGTTATTGTCATCGCATCGGTGTCTTGCATCTACGGGCTGGGTTCTCCGAAAGAATACCGGGAACTTGTCGTGTCGCTTCGAAAAGGCATGGAAATCGAACGCAATCAATTATTGCGGAAACTTGTGGATGTGCAATATGAGCGCAACGACATCAATTTTATCCGCGGAACGTTCCGGGTTCGCGGCGACGTAGTGGAAATTTTCCCTGCATCGCGCGATGAACGCTGCTTGCGCGTCGAGTTCTTTGGAGATGAGATCGACCGTATCCGTGAAGTGGATGCATTAACGGGTGAGATCATCGGTGATCGGGAACATGTTGCGATTTTTCCAGCGTCTCACTTTGTTACGCGCGAAGACAAAATGGTCAAAGCGATTGCCAATATCGAAGAGGAACTAGAAGAGCGTTTGAAAGAAATGCGTGCTGAAGACAAATTGCTTGAAGCGCAGCGGCTCGAACAGCGTACGCGCTACGATTTGGAAATGATGCGCGAAATGGGCTTTTGCTCAGGGATCGAAAACTATTCAAGACATTTAACGCTGCGCCCAGCAGGTGCACAGCCATACACACTCATCGATTACTTCCCGGAAGATTTCCTATTGGTCGTCGATGAAAGCCACGTTACATTGCCGCAGGTGCGCGGCATGTTCAATGGTGACCAAGCACGTAAAAAAGTATTGGTTGACCATGGCTTTCGCCTGCCATCGGCAATGGACAACCGCCCACTGACATTCACTGAATTCGAAGAACATATCCATCAAGCTGTGTTCGTCTCTGCGACGCCCGGTCCTTATGAGCTTGAACACACGCCGGAAATGGTTGAACAGATTATTCGACCGACTGGGCTTTTGGATCCTACGATCGAAGTGCGACCAATCGAAGGTCAAATCGATGATCTAATGGACGAAATCCGTCAGCGCACAGAGCGCAACGAGCGGGTGCTCGTGACGACATTGACCAAAAAAATGTCGGAAGATCTCACCGCCTATTTGAAAGAAGCGGGAGTGAAAGTCAATTACCTGCATTCCGAGATCAAAACGCTTGAACGGATTGAAATCATTCGCGAGCTGCGAATGGGCGTTTACGACGTGCTAGTCGGCATCAACTTGCTGCGTGAAGGACTGGATATTCCGGAAGTTTCACTCGTGACGATTCTCGATGCAGACAAAGAAGGCTTCCTGCGTTCCGAACGCTCATTGATTCAGACGATGGGCCGCGCAGCGCGGAACTCGAATGGACATGTTATCATGTACGCTGACAGAATGACCGATTCCATGACGAAAGCGATCGATGAAACAACACGCCGCCGTACAATTCAGGCAGCTTATAATGAAGAACACGGCATCACGCCGATTACGATACAGAAGAAAATCCGCGATGTTATCCGTGCGACAGAAGCAGCGGAAGAAGGCGAAGAGTACGTATCAAGAGCAGTCGCGGGCAAAAAGCTCAAAAAAGAAGATCGCGTAAAACTCATTTCCTTGCTCGAAAAAGAAATGAAAGAAGCAGCCAAAGCGCTTGATTTTGAACGCGCGGCTGAACTGCGCGATACAGTGCTTGAATTGAAAGCGGAAGGATGATTAAACGTGAAAAACAAAGAAATACGCATACAAGGTGCGCGCGCACATAATTTAAAAAATATAGATGTGGTCATTCCACGGGACCAGCTCGTTGTCATGACGGGCTTGTCCGGTTCCGGGAAATCCTCATTAGCGTTCGATACGATTTATGCGGAAGGACAGCGCAGATATGTAGAGTCGCTGTCTTCTTACGCACGTCAATTTCTAGGTCAAATGGATAAGCCGGATGTCGATTTGATCGAAGGGTTGTCGCCAGCTATATCCATCGACCAAAAAACGACGAGCAAAAATCCGCGTTCGACGGTCGCAACAGTAACTGAAATCTACGATTATATGCGTCTTATGTTCGCTCGAGTCGGTAAACCGATTTGTCCGAACCATGGCATCGAAATTTCATCGCAAACGATCGAACAAATGGTTGACCGAATCGTCGTTTATCCGGAACGCACAAAAATGCAGATTTTGGCACCGATCGTTTCCGGCCGAAAAGGAACACATGCGAAAGTTTTGGAAGATATCAAAAAGCAAGGCTATGTGAGAGTGCGGGTCAATGGGGAATTGATCGACCTGGACGATGACATCAACTTGGACAAAAACAAAAAGCATAATATTGAAGTGGTCATCGACCGGATTATCATGAAAGACAATATCGCTCCACGCCTAAGCGACTCCCTTGAGTCGGCATTGCGGTTAGCGGATGGCCGCGTATTGGTGGACGTGATGGACCAAGAAGAGTTGCTGTTCAGCGAACATCACGCTTGTCCGATTTGCGGCTTCTCAATCGGTGAACTGGAACCCCGGATGTTCTCTTTCAACTCGCCATTCGGTGCATGCCCGGAATGCGATGGACTTGGTCATAAACTGGAAGTCGACCCGGATCTGGTCATACCGGACTGGACGATTTCGTTAAAGAAAGGGGCTATCGTCCCGTGGCAACCGACAAGCTCGCAATACTATCCGCAGCTTCTGCAAGCAGTTTGCAATCATTATAAAATTGATATGGATATTGCAGTCAGCGAACTACCAGAAGAGCATATCAACATTTTGATGCGGGGGTCGGGTACGGATAAAATTCGTTTCCGCTACGAAAATGATTACGGGCAAATCCGCGATAACCACATTCATTTTGAAGGTGTATTATCAAACGTTGATCGCCGCTACCGAGAAACTTCTTCGGATTACATTCGTGAGCAGATGGAGAAATTCATGGGGCAACAGGCATGTCCAACATGTGAAGGTTACCGCTTGAAGCCCGAATCGTTAGCTGTCAAAGTGAACGATCTGCATATCGGTACAGTGTCGGAGTTTTCGATCATTGAAGCGGACAATTTCTTTAAAAATTTGGTGCTGTCCGAAAAAGATATGCAAATTGCGAATCTGATCTTGCGTGAAATTCGTGAGCGGGTCGGCTTTTTAATAAACGTCGGCTTGGATTATTTGACCTTAAACCGCGCTTCCGGGACATTGTCCGGCGGAGAAGCACAGCGAATCCGTTTGGCCACGCAAATCGGTTCACGTCTCACGGGTGTCCTCTATATACTCGATGAGCCTTCAATCGGGTTGCACCAACGCGATAATGACCGCTTGATCAGCACGTTGAAAAATATGCGCGATATCGGCAATACGCTGATTGTCGTTGAACACGACGAAGATACGATGCTTGCGGCCGATTATTTGATCGATGTCGGACCAGGTGCTGGTGTTCATGGCGGTGAAATTATTGCTGCTGGCACGCCGCAAAAAGTGATGAAGAGCAGGAAGTCGTTGACGGGCCAATACTTGAGCGGCAAAAAGTTCATCCCGTTGCCGGCTGAGCGCAGAACGCCTGATGGACGCATGATATCAATCCGCGGAGCTAGTCAAAATAATTTGAAGCATGTGGATGTTGATATTCCATTAGGGCTTTTCACAGCGGTGACAGGAGTTTCAGGTTCAGGGAAAAGTACGTTGATCAACGAAATTCTTTATAAATCACTGGCCCATAAACTGAACCGGGCAAAAGCGAAGCCCGGGCATCATGTATCAGTTGAAGGCATTGAAGAACTGGAGAAGGTCATTGAGATTGATCAGTCGCCAATCGGCCGGACACCGAGGTCGAACCCGGCAACTTATACAGGTGTCTTCGATGACATTCGTGACGTTTATGCATCAACAAACGAAGCGAAAGTGCGAGGATACAAAAAAGGGCGCTTCAGTTTCAATGTCAAGGGCGGACGCTGTGAAGCGTGCCGTGGAGATGGTATCATTAAAATAGAAATGCATTTCCTGCCGGATGTCTACGTGCCATGTGAAGTATGCCATGGCAAACGATATAACCGGGAAACGTTGGAAGTGAAATACAAAGATACGAACATAGCGGATGTTTTAGCGATGACCGTGGAAGATGCTTACGCATTTTTTGAAAACATTCCAAAAATCAACCGCAAGTTGAAGACAATCGTCGATGTGGGCTTAGGTTATATCACATTGGGCCAACCGGCAACAACCTTGTCGGGAGGTGAAGCACAGCGAGTGAAACTTGCTTCAGAGCTTCACAAACGCTCGAATGGAAAATCGTTCTATATTCTAGACGAACCGACGACAGGTCTTCACGCAGACGATATTTCCCGTCTGTTAAAAGTGCTTCAACGTCTTGTCGACAATGGAGACACGGTATTAACCATCGAACACAATTTGGACGTCATCAAGACGGCAGATTATTTGATTGATTTAGGACCTGAAGGCGGGGACAAAGGCGGCACCATACTGGCGACAGGAACGCCAGAAGAAATAGCCAAAGTGAAAAATTCCTATACCGGCAAGTACTTAAAACCGATCCTTGAACGTGATCGTGCACGGATGGACACGTTGGTGACGAAAGCTACACGCAAGAAAAAAGCAGCGAAATGAAACTTCTTGAAGAGTAGAACGTATCATTCAGTAGAATATTAATTTCGGTTCCTGTTTAGCTTCAGCTTTTCACGAAACCGATTATGAGGAGGCCGCAACACATGCAGAGCGAAAAAGAACGCATTTTGGACATGGTGGAGAATGGCACGATTTCGGCAAGAGAAGCAGTTGAATTACTAAAAGCGATTGATGGCGGGGGAAACCAGTCATCACGCGACGATTCATACAGCCGTGAGGACTACCGTGAAAAACGCGGCAGACGCGGTTTCTTCAGACCTGAAGACATGGTGAAGAAAATTTCGAAGGATTTCTCTCGTGATTTCACGAAAGATTTTTCGAAAAACGTTTCAAAAGACTTGAACCAATTGAGCGACCGCATGATGGAATTCATGCAAAGCTCAGTCGGTAAACTAAAAACGATGGAATTCGACTCGCCATTCGGCGAAGCGCTGCAATTCCATCATACATTCCGCCAGGAGAACTTGGATGTCACGAACATCATCGCTGACATTGCAAATGGTCAGTTGGAAATTTTCCCTTCACAAGACGATTCGATTCGTGCAGAATGCAGTGTGAAAGCATACCGGGCAGAATCGGAAACACAGGCGAAAGAAGATTTTCTCGATAAATTCGTTTTTATCGCCGATGGCCAGAAATTGCGCATCATCAGCGACATGAAAACAACGCAAGTGAATGTTGTGCTGTATGTTCCAGAGAAATCGTATGAACAGATCACGGCTCGCCTATTCAACGGGGGCTTTGCCATCAAGCGCATCGATACGGCAGTCTTGAAAGTCAAAACAGCAAATGGAAAAATCGACATGAAAAATGTCGCGTTCGATTCAGCTGAATTGGAGACGGCAAACGGTCCAATCCAAGTACAAGAAGTGACAGGCAAAGATTTGGAAACGGAAACCTTGAATGGCCGTATCTATGTAGACGGCGACATTCAAAAAGCCGAAGCAAAATCATTAAACGGCAATATTGTTGTTACGTCCCGCTGCAAAGATGCTCGTAAAGTGGAAGCCAAAACATTGGCTGGTAACGTGGAAATCTACATTCCTTCCCATTTGCCATTGAGCGGCGAAGTATCATCCAATCTAGGCAAAATGGATCTTCTGTTGCCGGATGTTGAATACACGCACGAACAAGGTCAATTTATGCAAAAAACAATCCGTTTCAGTAAAGAAAGCGGAGATATGGTTCCAGCACCGCTATTGGTTTATGGCGAAACGAAAACAGGGTCTGTTCTCGTGCGCTATTTCACAATTGATTAAGAGTAACGAACCGGCATGCATGAGCATGCCGGTTTTTTGTTGTGGAGAAATCAGGAACAACCGTATTTTCCGAAGCTTATCGCTCGCTTTCCGTGGGGCGGGAATCGAGCCTCCTCGTTCGCTAGCGCTCTCTTGCGGGGTCTCTCAAACCCGCTAAACCCACAGGAGTCGAGCGAACGCTTCTCCAAATACTTAGACTGTTCATATGAATTTTGAGATAGTAAGAATATCTGCTTTTACGTAAAATTAAAAAGGTGTTAGCATTTTTACCCTTTACGAACCGGCATGCACAAGCATGCCGGTTTTTCTATGGAGAGATTTAATAGAAATCAATAATCTCATTAACGATAACAGGATAGTCGATGAAAAAAAACAGCAAAAGCCAAGTGGCTTTTGCTGGGGTTTGTTATTTATTGGGTGGATACAATTGTTGCAAAAAGTCGATGGATTGGACGATCAATTCTTTGAGAACCTCTAAATCGACATCGGCTGTTTTATTGATATAGACACAGGCTTTGCCGGTAGTGTGCTTGCCGAAACGCTCTAGTAATGGACCGCGGTCGGGATCGCCCGTAGCGAAATACAGGCTGATTTTTGCTTTGCGTGGAGAGAAGCCGACTAACGGGGCATCCCCAGAATGGCCTGTCGGGTAGACATAATGGTAGGAACCGAAACCGATAATGCTTGTCCCCCACATTTTCGCTTCATAACCGCTCGTTTCTTCGAAGATTTGCAATAGTTTATAGGCGTCTTCACGCTTTTTCGGACTTTCTACGCTTTCAATAAATTCAATGACATCGGCATCAGTTTCTTTCGTTTTTTGCTCGTACATCAGCAATCCCTCGTTTCATCCGTATTTTTAAAGGCAATGCATGGCGTCTTCCGCTTCTTGCCACGGCACTTTATAGCCTTGGCCTTTGGCGCAGAAAATAGAGGTAGAGGTGTATTCGGGATCGGCATCTTTTTTGTAGCCGATTTGTTCGATGATTTCTTCTTCATTATGACAAAAATCATAGCCGTCCGACAACAGGCTGAGCATGCCTTTGCCATGTGTAAAAGAGGCGAATTCCGTCGGATAATGCATGAAGGAAGCTACGGGTACCGAGCCAATAATGAGCGTTTTGCCCTCAGTCATTACCGGCGCTTCGAATGTACCGTGCGCTTGTTGAATGTCGGACAGCACTTTGCCCATATGCTCAGTATCGACTTTGATTTTGAAACGATACATCGGCTCCAGTAAACGATTTTCCGCTTTTTCCAAGCCTTGACGTAATGCACGGTAAGCGGCTTCGCGGAAATCACCGCCGGATGTATGCTGGTTGTGCCCGCGGCCAGTCATTAAAGTAATCTGTACATCGGTTAACGAAGAACCCGTTAAAATTCCATGATGCTCACGTTCTTGCAAATGATGCAAGATGAGGTTCTGGTGGCCAGTGGACAAATCATCGGCGTGGCATTCGTTAGCTAATGTGATGCCGGACCCACGCGGCGCGGGTTCGATTTTTAGGTGAACTTCCGCGTAATGGCGCAACGGTTCAAAATGACCGTAGCCCATAACGGAGTGGGCGATCGTTTCTTTGTAAAGAATTTTTGGCGGTTCGAATGACACTGTGAAACCGAAGCGCTCTTGGACAATCTGGCCAAGCACTTCGAGTTGGATAACGCCCATGACCAAAATGTGGATCTCTTGAAAATGCTCATCCCATGTTACATGAAGAGAAGGGTCTTCCGCATCGAGAAGCTTGAACACTTTTAACATTTCTTTAGGGTGAATGGCAGGTGAGAAATTCACTTTCGATTGTAAGGCAGGAGTTGCTAAATAGGATGGCGCAGCATTCACTGCGCCTAAACCGGTGCCAATTACAGACTCGGAAAGGCCAGTTACTGCAATGAGTTCTCCTGCGTTGGCAAATTCCACTGCTGCAAATTTATCGCCTGTATATCGTCTTAACTGTGTTACTTTTTCATTGATATTCTCGCCATTAGCCTGATAGGCGATTTCTTCCCGAACCTGAAGCCGTCCGCTTAAAACTTTCAAATAAGTGACGCGTTGTCCTGAAGGTTCATGCCGAATTTTGTAGACAAGTGCAGAAAAAGGCAATTGTGCCTCGTAATCGCTTTCGGTCAAACGATCGATCAGTTCGAAAAATTCCATCACGCCGTCATCTTTTAAAGCAGAGCCGTGGCAGCCGGCCATTACTTGCCGGGAGTTGACTAAACGTTTTAAAGCTGTCATCCACATATCAGGGTTATACCCGCTGTCCATATAACGTTCGAGCAATTCTTCGTCGCGCTCAGCGATAAATTCAATCAGTTCTTCAGACATGGATCCGTTTTGGAAATCGTCGGTTAAATCAATTGCGTCCAGACTCAGCGAAGTTCGAATTTCTTCTAACACGCGCTGCGGGTCTGCGTTGTCCCGGTCTGTTTTGTTGATGAAAAAGAAGGTCGGTATTTTGTGTTTTTGCAGCAATTGCCACACGGTTTCCGTATGGCCTTCGATTCCGTCGATTGCACTGACGATCAGAATGGCATAATCCATCACTTGGATGGCGCGCTCCATTTCAGGGGAAAAGTCGACATGGCCTGGAGTGTCGATTAAATAATACGTAGACCCGTTAAAGGAAATTTCGGCTTGGTCGGCAAAAATCGTGATGCCTCTCTGTTTTTCTATTTCATGACTGTCGAGAAAAGCGTCTTGATGATCAACGCGTCCTCGCTGGCGGATACTTTTTGTATTAAACAATAGCTGTTCTGAGAATGTGGTTTTTCCGGCGTCAACATGAGCCAAGATTCCAATGGTTTTGTTCATATGGCACCTCTTTAAAGTCGGTTTGTATACACAAGTGTAGCAGAATTTTGGACAGTAAGCGTATGCAAGAAAGAGGGAAAGGGACACGCAAAAAAAACCTGCCGGAAAAATTCCGGCAGGTTGGTTGAAAAGTTAATGAGCAGTGCAGCATGTGACAGCAAAAGCGATGGCGGACGCGCATCGCTTGCGGTACGCATCCGATTGCAATAATGCGAGTTCTTCCCGGTGGGTCATAAAGCCGCATTCCACTAATACAGCAGGCATTCGAGTATCCCGCAATACAGCAAAATCGGCTTTTTTCACACCGCGGTCCGGACGTCTAGTGGAGAGCAGCAAAGCCGATTGGATAGCTTTCGCAAGCTGTATGGATGCAGCTTGCGGTTGGAGAAAGGTAAATGTCTCAATGCCTTGTGCACCATTGAATTCAGAACCAAAGGCATTCGCGTGAATGGAGATGAACAAATCGGCTTTCAAACGGTTCGCTAACTGCGTCCGTTCATGCAGCGGTACGTCAACATCCGGATGGTGGCTAAAAATGACCGTGTGCCCATCCAATACCAGTCTTTTTTTCACTTCTTCTGCGACTGCAGCGTTAAAATGGTATTCACGCAATCGGCCATCTGGGGAACGTTTACCGTGGGTATGGGGGCCATGCCCAGCATCGATGATAATTTTCAATCTAAAACCTCCTTTACTTGCTATATAGTGTGAGGCAGGCAGAAAGGGGACACGAAAACAGTCAAAGTGGAAAGTTCCGTGTTAAAATAGGAGCAAACCGCCAGAAGGAGAAAGAATTTTCAAAAGGCTTTTGATTTTATAGGCGAAAAGGAATGAGGGAGAAGATGGGACAAGTTACAGCAAAACAAGTGATGGACACGTTCGAGTTAAAGTTGATCAGTGGCCAAGATGGTCTTGGACGCCATATTCCAATCAGCGATATCTCTCGTCCAGGTTTGGAGATGGCCGGTTATTTTACGCATTATCCGGCTAACCGAGTTCAGCTTTTGGGGAAAACGGAATTATCGTTCTTCGCACTGTTAGAAGCGCAGGAACGCATCGATCGCATGATGAAATTATGTACGGATGATACGCCGGCCATTATCGTCGCACACGAGATGGATGTACCGCCGGAGTTGATCGATGCTTCAAACAAAAGACATGTGCCGGTTTTCTCGGCGAAGATGTCCACTACACGTTTCTCAAGTATTTTAACGAATTATTTGGAGAGCCAATTAGCGCCTACAACGGCGTTGCACGGCGTACTTGTCGATATTTACGGCGTCGGTGTTTTGATCACTGGAAAAAGCGGCGTAGGTAAAAGTGAGACCGCTTTGGAACTCGTGAAAAAAGGCCACCGTCTTGTCGCAGATGATTGCGTAGAAATACATCAAGAAGGCGAGAACACGTTAATAGGCCATCCGCCGAAATTGATTGAGCATTTGCTCGAAATTCGCGGAGTTGGGATTATCGATATCATGACGTTATTCGGTGCGAGCGCGGTACGCACATTTAAGCGCATCTCGCTTGTCATCGACTTGGAGTTATGGGATGCGGACAAAACCTATGACCGGTTGGGGCTCGAAGAAGAGAAGATGCGCATCATCGATACCGATTTGACCAAACTGACAATTCCTGTCCGACCTGGACGGAACTTGTCGGTCATCATTGAAGTAGCGACGATGAACCATCGTTTGAAACGCATGGGCGTCAATGCGGCGGAAGAATTTTCGAAGCGTCTCGATGACGTACTTGCAGCAGATTCAAATTAAGGGAATGGGAAGGTGCATTTGATGTTTTCAATTTTAGCTTCAATAGACCCGGTAGCATTTGCGCTTGGTCCAATCGAAGTGCGGTGGTACGGTGTCATTATTGCGACCGGCATCGTCATCGCATTTTTAGTCGGTCAACGTGAAATGGTCAAACGGGGGCTTCACCCGGATTTTTTGACGGATCTGTTGATCTGGGCAGTGCCACTCGCAATTGTGGGTGCGCGCATTTATTATGTCATGTTCGAGTGGGAAAGTTACAAAGACAATCCTGCTGAAATTATCGCGATCTGGAATGGCGGAATCGCAATTCACGGTGCGCTTATCGCTTCAGTAATTGTTGCTTATATTTTTTCCAAACGCCGCAATACCCCATTTTTAAAAGTAGCGGATATTTTGGCTCCGAGTATCTTAATCGGCCAAGCAATCGGCCGGTGGGGGAATTTCATCAACCAGGAAGCGCATGGCGGCGAAGTGTCGCGCAGTTTCCTAGAAAATTTACTCATTCCGGATTGGATCATCAACCAAATGTACATAGATGGCGCTTATTACCATCCGACATTTTTGTATGAATCATTATGGAGTTTAGTAGGCATCATCATTTTAATCTTGCTTCGCCGAGTGAATTTGGTCCGTGGCGAAATGTTTTTCTTCTATATGATATGGTATTCGGTCGGCCGTTTCTTTATCGAGGCGATGCGGACAGATAGTTTATACGTGATTGGCGAGCTCCGTGCTGCCCAATTGGTATCTGTTGCTGCAATTGTTATCGGATTGGCCTTCATCATTTACCGTCGGGTGAAATTAAAAAATCCTCCACGCTATTTGGATAAGTAGAAAGAAGAGATGGAATGCAGACATTGAAAAAAGGGTTAACCGCGGGCTTGAAAACAACTTGGTCATTGGGGAAGATCATCTTTCCGATCACGCTATTGGTCACGATGCTGCAATTTACGCCGGTGTTGCCATTTGTCATTAAACTGGTCGCTCCGCTGATGGGTCTTTTCGGTCTCAGCGGAGAAGCGGCTATTCCGCTTGTGCTCGGCAATGCTTTGAATCTATACGCAGGGATTGCCGGTATCTTGTCATTGGAATTGACGGTCAAGGAAGTGTTTATCTTGGCGGTTATGCTGTCCTTTTCACATAATATTTTTATTGAGACCGGTGTCGCCTTAAAAGTTGGTGTGAAATTATGGGTCGTGCTGACGGTTCGCTTCGGACTTGCTGCGCTTTCTGCTGTGATTATTAACCTAGTGTGGAAAGGCGGCGGTGAGGCGGCGCAATACGGTTTCGCGCCGCCGGTGACCGCGGCTCCAGAAGGTTGGGGGAATATCTTTCTTTTAGGACTTGAGAAGGCATCTTTCGGGGTGCTGCAGCTTGCGCTCATTGTGATCCCTTTGATGGTGATGATACAAGTATTGAAAGATAAGCATTATTTGCAGCGTATTTCGGAATGGATGGTCCCGCTTACTCGCCTTTTAGGAGTTCAAAAAAACACTTCTTTAACATTAGCGTCAGGACTGGTATTCGGTTTGGCGATGGGTGCGGGAGTGATGATTCAAGCGGTGCAGGAAGATGGCGTGAGCCGCAAAGATGCGACGCTCGCCTTTATCTTTCTCGTCGCATGCCATGCTATCGTTGAAGATACACTGATTTTCATCCCACTTGGCATTCCGATATGGCCACTTCTAGGAATTCGTGTAGCCACGGCGCTCATTTTAACTATATTCGTTTCATATGTATGGAGAAGAGCGGAACAAAATCAAAAAGGAGCGGTTTCCACATGATCCATGCATTTGGAGATTCAACGGCTTCAAAAAGGCGGGAAGTCTCATGAGAAAGACAGAGCGGCATTTTGTGGAGGGATCCAATTCGCTTTGGCATATTTACAAAACCGTGCCGTTTTGGAAAGTCGCAAAGAATTTCCTGGTCATTCAAACTGCACGGTATACGCCATTTTTACCGATGAAGAATTGGCTTTATCAAAAATTCCTTGGTATGGAAATAGGCAAGCATACATCATTTGCGTTGATGGTTATGCCAGATGTGATGTTTCCGGAAAAGATCAAAATCGGAAGAAATTCTGTAATTGGCTATAATACCACCATACTAGCGCATGAATACTTGATTAAAGAGTATCGTTTAGGGGAAGTAGTAATAGGGGACGAAGTATTGATCGGCGCCAATAGCACAATCTTGCCAGGTGTAAAGATTGGCGACGGCGCAATTGTGTCGGCAGCGACTTTGGTCCATAAAGATGTGCCAGCCGGTGCTTTTGCAGGCGGCAATCCGATGAAGATTATTTATACAGCTGAACAGATGGCGCATCGCCAACAACCGAAATCCTGATAGCCGGAGTGCTTTCAGGATTTTTTTCTAAATCCTTGACGGTTAAAAGAGAAATAAGATAAACTAATGTTACTTCAACACTCTAACTGATTAGCGAACTAAAGTATTATATCCAAAAATAGGAAGTGATTAAATGGCGATCCAGATGTTTGAAAAACCGTTAGGCATGCGAGACGATTTCCCGTTTATCGCAAAGAAAAAATCGGCATTGCGTGCTAAAGGCACAGCAATCATGGAACAAGCAGGATACGAGATGCTGCAGACGCCGACCTTGGAATACTATGAAACAATCGGGAAAATTTCGGCAATACCAGATAATGCATTATTCAAACTGCTTGATAGTCAAGGTGAAACATTGGTGTTGCGACCAGACATGACCTCCCCGATTGCCCGGGTAGCGGCAGCAAAATTGCTAAAAGAAAAAATGCCGAGTCGTCTCGGCTATTATTCAAATGTGTTCCGAGCTCAAAAACGCGAAGGCGGCCGGCCGGCGGAATTCGAACAAATGGGTGTCGAATTGATAGGCGATGATTCTCTTTACGCAGATGCAGAAGTGATCATTCTCGCGTCCACGATTCTGAAAGAATTGAATGTGGAGTCTGGAAGGGTCGTTATCGGCAATACGCAATTATTGCACTTGATCTTACAAGATTTTGGACTCGACAACGACCAAATACAGGCTGTTCGCGAAGCGCTCGTGTCGAAAAACAATGTCGGCTTTGAAGAGCTGACGGATTTCATGAACATGGACGAAACTAAAAAAGAAGCATTTAAAAAAATAATGGCCACTTCTTCTTTAGAAGATTGGAAGTCTTATGTCGATTTCTCTAATAGTCAACAAGCATCATTATTTGAAGATATGCAGAAATTACATCAAATTATCGCACGCAATGGCTTATCAGAAGCCGTCACATATGATTTATCATTTATTAGCCACATGACGTATTACACAGGGCTAGTCTTTGAATTCTACGGCGCGGGAAGCGGATTTCCACTCGGCAATGGCGGTCGCTATGATGGCTTGATGCAGCAATTCGGCTTACAAGTCGGCGCAACAGGTTTTGGCTTGCGCATCGATCGGTTATTGGAAGTGTCAGCGAACAACGTTCGAGAAGAAAAACATACGCTGATCTTATTCGATGAACAGTCAGAGGAACAAGCGCATCAACAAGCGCAGGAGCTTCGTGAACAAGGGACGCGCACGACGCTGCAATACGCTCCGGCTGTACAAGATACCGAGAGCTTTAGCGCTTTGTTTGATGAAGTCAGAAATTTAGGAGGCGCAGCTAATGGATGAATTGACAATTGCGATGCCAAAAGGCCGCATATTCGAAGAAGCATATGAATTGTTGGTCAATGCCGGCTATGATTTGCCGAAAGAACTCGACGATTCACGCAAACTCATCGTAGAGGCGCCGAATGAGCGAATCCGCTTTATCTTGGCGAAACCGATGGACGTACCGGTTTATGTTGAACATGGAGTGGCGGATGTCGGCATTGCAGGTAAAGACGTTTTACTCGAGCACGACCGTTCTGTGCATGAACTGCTCGACCTTGGCATCAGCCGTTGCTATATCGCGACAGCAGGGCTGCCAAATACAGAAATGAATGCAGTGACGCCGCGGATTGCCACGAAATATCCGAAGATTGCCTCGCGTTTCTACCGGGGCAAAGGCGAACAAGTGGAAATCATTGAATTGAACGGCTCGATTGAGTTAGCTCCAATGATTGGCCTTGCTGACCGCATTGTCGATATTGTATCAACCGGAAAAACCTTAAAAGAAAATGGACTTGTCGAATACGAAGAAATCGTAGAAATCACCTCTCGTTTAATCGCTAATCCGGTCAGCTACCGGCTGAAACAAGACCGCATTCGCGAACTTGTCGGCAAGTTGAGAGAGCAGGTGCAAAAATGAAGCAGGAACAGCTAAAATCCGGCATCTCCATCCGGCGGACTCTTGCTGAAGCAAGTGCAGAGCAATTGGCTGCGGTAAAAAGCATCATCACTGCTGTCCAACAAGAAGGGGACGCAGCCTTAAGTCGCTTTACTGAAAAATGGGACGGCGTGAAACTTGAAAATTTGCGCGTCAGCCCGGAAGAGATCGCTGAGGCGGTCGACCGGTTTGAGCCACAGCTGCTATCCGACTTGACGGAAGCGGCAGACAATATCCGCGTCTACCATGAATACCAACGGCAAGAAGGCTATAAGCACACAAACGAAGACGGCTCTTATGTTGCGCAGCGTGTTACTGCGATTCCGTCTGCGGGACTATATGTACCCGGCGGCACAGCGGCCTATCCTTCTTCTGTTTTGATGAATGTCATTCCGGCACAAGTTGCGGGCGTTAAGCGAATCGTACTGGTATCACCTCCAGGCAAAGACGGCAAATTGTCGGACGGCGTGCTAATCGCAGCGCATATTCTTGGAATCGATGAAATTTATAAAGTCGGTGGTGCGCAAGCTATTGCAGCTTTAGCATATGGCACTGAATCCATCCGACCGGTCGATAAAATCACAGGTCCTGGGAATGTATTTGTGGCATTGGCGAAGCGGGAAGTTTTCGGAGATGTTGCAATCGACATGATTGCCGGACCAAGCGAAATCACGGTCATTGCTGACGAAACGGCATTCGCTGACGAAATCGCAGCGGATCTCTTATCTCAAGCAGAACATGATCCAATGGCAACAGCTGTGCTGTTGACCACGAGCCAAGAATTGGCAGATGCTGTTTCAAAAGAAGTCGACAAGCAACTTGAAACGTTGCCACGACAAATGATCGCGGCACAAGCGATTGCGGAGCACGGTGTCATCTACATAGGTGATACGATGGAGCGCCTGATCGAAGCCGCCAACCAATTGGCACCGGAACACCTTGAAATCATGACAGCCAACGCAGAACAAGTTGCAGAAAGCATTGAAAATGCGGGCGCGATTTTTATTGGCCGTTATTCATCTGAACCGATCGGCGATTATTTTGCGGGTGCGAATCATGTTTTGCCAACCAATAGCACGGCCCGTTTTTCAAGCGCGCTATCGGTGTATGATTTCTTGAAACGCACAAGCATCATTCATTATAGTGAAAAGGCATGGCAAGCGAACGAAGCGAAAATTGCCCGTCTAGCTCGCCTTGAAGGATTAGAAGGCCACGCACGCGCAGTTGAATCACGTTCATGGAAAAAGGAGAGTCGATGATGAGAAAAGCAGAAATCAAACGCGACACAAATGAAACGAAAATAGCAGTCACTTTTGCAATTGACGGTGAGGGAAAGGCTGATATTGATACAGGCGTCCCGTTCATGGATCATATGTTGGACCTTTTTATCAAACATGGCCAGTTTAACGGCAGCATCCAAGCGGATGGCGATACGCACATCGATGATCACCACACGACTGAAGATATCGGTATTGTGTTAGGTCAAGCAGTAAAAGAAGCGCTTGGCGATAAAAAGGGCATACGCCGTTACGGCAATGCATTTATTCCGATGGACGATGCATTGGCTCAAGTTGTCATCGATTGCTCGAACCGACCTCATTTGGAGATGAGAGGGGAAATCCCGAACGCCACAGTAGGCACGTTCGATACAGAACTCGTGCGTGAGTTTTTATGGAAATTTGCACTTGAATCACGCATGAACGTCCACGTGATCATCCATTACGGTCAAAATACGCATCACATTATCGAAGCAGTTTTCAAAGCGTTAGCACGGGCGCTTGACGAAGCGACAAGCATTGATCCGCGCGTGAAAGGCGTACCATCGACAAAGGGGCTGTTGACATGATCATCGGCATCATTGATTACGGCATGGGCAATTTGTTCAGTGTCGAGCAAGCGTTGAAAAAATTGGATTGCACCGTTATTTTGTCGGATGACCCGGAGACATTGCTAGAAGCAGAAGCAATCATCTTACCAGGTGTCGGCGCTTTCCCTGACGCGATGGACTTGTTGGAGCAAAAAGAACTCTCAGGTTTTATCCGCTCGCTGCCGGAGAGACAGATTCCGCTTCTTGGCATCTGCTTGGGCATGCAGCTTTTATATGACGACAGTTCGGAAGTGAGTCCGACGGCAGGGTTGGGGTTATTGAAAGGTCATATCCGCCGTTTCGATTTCGAAAAAGGTACGCAGCGGATTCCGCATATGGGTTGGAACCGTTTAGAGTTCGCGCGGTTGCCTTATTGGTTAAAAGAATTGCAAGTGGATACCCATGTCTATTTTGTTCATTCATTTCTCGCGGTCGATACCGATGCAGATGAAGTATTTGCAACGGCAAGCTACGGCAATGTCGACGTACCGGGTGTTGTGGGTGCCGGAATGATTACAGGAATGCAATTCCACCCCGAAAAATCCGGCGATTTTGGCCATTATTTATTGGAGCAATGGATTGCAAATGTCAGGAGGAACCAAGATGAGCAAGTTTCAAATCTATCCCGCGATTGATTTGCGCGGCGGCAATTGCGTGCGTCTGTTTCAAGGAGACTACGCACAAGAAACGGTCTACGGGGATTCGCCGGTCGATATGGCAAAGAAATTCGTCGAGGCGGGTGCAGAGTGGATCCACATGGTCGATTTGGACGGCGCCAAAGACGGCGTCCGCATCAATGACCAAGTCGTGATTGATGCGGCAAAACTTCCGGTAAACATACAAGTCGGCGGCGGCATTCGCTCCCGTGAAGACATTCAATATTATTTAGAAAATGGCGTCAGTCGGGTAATTATTGGCAGTCTGGCTATTCGTCAGCCGGATTTGGTCGTGTCATTTATCGAGGAATTCGGAGCGGACCGCATTGTCATTGGAATCGACGCCAAGGACGGCATGGCTGCAACGGAAGGTTGGATCGAAACTTCTGGCCAATCGGCGCAAGACGTCGCCCAATTTTTCACTGAACGCGGCGCGAAGCATTTCATCTATACCGATATTGCCACAGACGGGACATTGCAAGGGCCAAACATTGATGCCAATAAAGCATTGGTGAACTCAGATCTTGCAGGCGTCATCGTATCAGGCGGAATCGGCACATTGGCGGATATTAAAAACGTGAAAATGGCTGCAGAAGAGAGCCCGATTGCTGGTGTCATCATCGGCAAAGCGCTTTACGAGAACCGCTTTACGCTCGAGGAGGCGTTATCATGTTAACGAAACGCATTATTCCTTGTCTTGATGTTAAAGAGGGTCGTGTAGTTAAAGGCGTCAGCTTTGTAGGGCTACGAGATGCTGGAGATCCAGTTGAACTTGCTCGTTTTTACGACAAGCAAGGCGCAGATGAATTGGTGTTTCTTGATATTTCCGCTTCTCATGAAGGAAAAGAGACGATGATCGAAGTGGTGCAAATCGTAGCGACTGAATTATCAATTCCATTTACAGTCGGCGGCGGCATTCGTTCGCTCGAAGACATGAAGCGCATGCTACGCGCTGGCGCGGATAAAGTTGCTTTGAACACAGCGGCGCTCGACCGTCCGGAACTGATCAAAGAAGGAGCCGATTATTTCGGCTCCCAATGCATCGTCATCGCCATTGATGCGAAACGCAACGGCGACCACTGGGACGTCTATACACATGGCGGCCGCAACAAGACCGAGTGGGATGCTGTCGAATGGGCGAAAAAAAGCGTCGAACTAGGTGCAGGGGAGATTCTGTTGACGAGCATGGACAAAGACGGTTCCAAAGATGGCTTTGACATCGAACTGACAAAAGCTGTGCGTGAGGCGGTCGAAGTACCGGTCATTGCAAGCGGCGGCGCAGGGAACACGGAAGACTTCTCGGAAGTGTTTAATAAAGTCGATGCCGATGCGGCACTCGCGGCGTCAATTTTCCATTACAAAGAAACGAGCGTCGCACAAGTCAAAGATTATTTGCGGAAAAAGGGAGTGAACGTCCGATGAACAACGTGAAATACGATAGCCAGGGACTCGTTCCCGTTATAATCCAGAATGCTGAAACAAAAGAAGTGCTGACGCTTGCGTATGCAAATGAAGAAGCCGTTGCGAAAACGATTGAATCGAACGAAACGTGGCTTTATTCGAGAAGCCGAGCTGAGCTATGGAATAAAGGAGCGACGAGTGGGAATACACAGAAAGTGACAGCTGTTCGTCTTGATTGCGACGGTGATGCACTTATATATGAAGTAATTCCAAACGGTCCAGCCTGCCACAAAGGCGAAGAAAGCTGTTTCCACGAAACCTTATCGGGCAAGCCGAACAAATCGCAGTCGGATATGATCGGTGCGTTAGCAACGATGATTGAAAAACGCGAAACGGAAATGCCTGCAGGTGCGTATACGACCTATTTATTCGAACAAGGCGTTGATAAGATCTGCAAAAAAGTCGGCGAGGAAGCAGCTGAAGTCATTATCGCTGCGAAAAACCGCGATGCCAACGAATTGGCGATGGAGACAGCGGATCTCTTCTACCATGTATTGGTCTTGCTGCAGGAGCAAAAAGTCAGTTTTGATGCCGTCGTTGACGTATTGAAAGAGCGACATGAGTCAAAAACAACAAGTAAATAACAGGGAAATATGCTATAATTACAGCACATTTGAGTAGAGGAGCGATTTCATCGTTCCTTTTACTTTTTCGGAGGCATATTTTGGAGAATAATAAGAAAAACAACAACGACAATCTCCTGTCCTTCCTGCCGACAGGAGAATACTATTACAAAAAGGCAATGCGCGAATTGCAGCGGGAACATTATCAAAAAGCCCATAAATACTTGCAGCGTGCGTCGGAGTTAAGTCCGCATGATGCGGACATCTGGGTTCAGTTCGGCATCGTCCTGATGGAGACGGGCGAATTTGAGCCAGCGATGGACGCGCTCCGTACAGCGCACGAACTTGATGCAAATAAATCCGAAACTTTATTTTTCCTGGCAGAAGTCCATGCACATTTGGGCATGTTTTTGGACGCCCGGAATTTCGCGAAAAAGTATACGGAAAAAGAGCCGCAAGGGGAGTA
Organism: Planococcus sp. (in: firmicutes); assembly: GCA_041605655.1. Classification (GTDB taxonomy): domain Bacteria; phylum Bacillota; class Bacilli; order Bacillales_A; family Planococcaceae; genus Planococcus. Next base: position 26,599 of record JBFIXY010000001.1, read on the forward strand.
TTCCGAAGAGGCTTTAGAAATTATCGATTTTGCTGAACAGGAAGATTGGCAGCTTTTTGATGATGAAGGAGAAGCACAGGACAGTGAATATTTTTACCAGCAAGAAAAAGCACGGCGCATGATGGAAAAAGGCAATTTTCCGGAAGCGATTGAACTGCTCGAAAAGCTGGTGGAAGAAAAGCCGGACTTTTGGGGAGCGCATAATAATTTAGCGCTCGCCTATTTCTATGTGGGCGAAGCTGAAATGGCGAAAGCGCTGCTACATGATGTATTGAGAAGAAACACAGGGAACCTTCACGCCTTATGCAATTTGGCTGTTTTTCATTATTACGAAAAAAATGATGAACTTGACGACATTTTAGAACTTTTGAAGAAAATCCAGCCTTACGTTTTTGAGCACCGTTATAAACTAGGCGCTACTTTTGCATTGGTCGGCAAATACAAAGAAGCGTACCGTTGGCTGAGAAGTTTGCAGAAACGGGGATTTGATGGCGACCCTGCCTTTTACTTCTGGTTATCGCATGCAGCTTATCATTCAGGGCACGAAGAAGTGGCGAAGCAGGCTTGGAAACAGCTGACGCAAATGGATCCGACAAAAGGCGGCTATGAGCCATGGGCGGATAATGGCGTCATGCCACATGAAGATGCGTTGGAGCATAACCGTGATTACCTCGTGAAAAAATTGGATCATAGCCATAAAAGCGAGCGACTGTTCGGCATGTTCTTGCTGGGCAAGTCTGCTCATAAACAAGAGATCATCTCGCATCCGAATTGGCTCAAGTCGGAGCAGCCTTCCGTCATTGAAACGTATGTCCTCGGTTATGTGCTCGGACATCCGTTCAAGGCAGAAGTAATGGAAGAGCGCGCATTCAAACGTGCAATGGAAACAGCTGAACTGCTGTATGCCGAACATGGCATGGTGACTGAACAAGAGTCGTATACATTCCAAATGTGGTTCATGCTTGTTGAAAAAGCATTCGAGCAAAATTACAGCTTCAAAAACCCGAAAGCTTTAGCAGCTGCCGTAACCTACATGGTGAAATCTTCAAGAGATTCAACGGCGACCAAAAAAGTCATCGCTGCACATTTTGGTATAACGACTGCAACTTTGACGAAATACGTGACCGAATTGATCCGTTTCTTGCCGCTTTTTGAATCATAGGCATAAAAGTTGCTGATAAGCGCGCATTCTTATACGATTTACTTATTGAGATTTAGGAGGCTGTAAAATGACTGAAACTACAAATGTGTATGATGTTATCATTATTGGAGCAGGACCTGCAGGCATGACAGCCGCAGTTTATACATCACGTGCGAACTTAACAACGTTGATGCTAGAGCGAGGAATTCCAGGCGGTCAGATGGCGAATACGGAAGAAATTGAAAACTACCCTGGATTCGACCATATCCTAGGACCGGACCTTTCAACAAAAATGTTCGAACACGCAAAAAAATTCGGAGCCGAATACGCTTATGGCGATGTCAAAGAAATCATTGACGGCGAAGAATACAAAACAATTATTGCTGGATCGAAAGAATACAAAGCGCGTGCAATCATCATCACTACAGGCGCAGAGTACAAAAAAATGGGCATTCCAGGCGAAAATGAACTAGGTGGCCGCGGCGTCAGCTATTGCGCAGTTTGCGATGGCGCATTCTTCAAAAACAAAAACCTTGTCGTTGTCGGCGGAGGAGATTCAGCAGTTGAGGAAGGCGTTTACTTGACGCGCTTCGCAAACAAAGTGACGATCGTTCATCGCCGCGATGAGCTGCGCGCACAAAAAATCCTTCAAGACCGCGCGTTCGCGAACGAAAAAATCGACTTTATCTGGAGCCACACTGTCAAAGAAATCAATGACGAAAACGGCAAAGTCGGCAGCGTAACGCTCGTTTCGACGAAAGATGAAAGCGAACAAGAATTTGATACAGATGGTGTGTTCATCTATATCGGCATGCTTCCACTTACAAAACCATTCGCTTCATTAGGTATTTTAAATGAGCTAGGTTACATTGAAACCAACGATAAAATGGAAACACGCATTCCAGGAATCTATGCAGCCGGAGATGTTCGTGACAAGATGCTGCGCCAAGTCGTAACGGCTACAGGCGATGGCAGCATCGCTGCACAAGCGTCGCAACACTATATTGAAGAATTAGTAGAAAAAATCGGTCAAAAAGCCTGATTTTTAATCCCTTCTTAATCATGTTGTCACACTGTTGTCATGAAGAGGTGCTAATATAGGAAGAGTAATTAGACCCCCTTTTTATAGATTACATTGATAGACCGCTTTCCGGAGATTCCGGGGAGCGGCTTTTTTTTGTTTTGAAAAGCGGATTTCGTCATTCGCGAAATGCGCTTTTTCTACTAAAGGGGCTACGCGATGAATGTGTCCAGCCGTCCGTTAAACGCTAACATCTGCAGTAAATAAAAAAACAGGTGTTGAGTTTCACGCTTCTAAGAACAGATTCGCTTACTTTTTTTGCATGACACGCCAGGATAGATGTATAATGGAGAGAGTTTACAAAAGATACGGAGTGTCGACAGTGCAGAGAATAGCGAATTTATTAGTGGTCCGTGAAGGACAAGTACTATTATTAAAAAAACCTCGACGCGATTGGTATGTTGCTCCGGGCGGCAAAATGGAGTCCGGTGAATCGATTTACGAAGCGGCAATCCGTGAGTTTACGGAAGAAACGGGCGCAACACCTTTGAATACGCATCTAAAAGGTA
>JBFIXY010000002.1:0-27609 GCA_041605655.1 Planococcus sp. (in: firmicutes)
AAAAAACCGGAATAACGGGGTGCGGAAATGCAAAGATATTTCATAGAAGGCAAATTTCCCGATAACCGAATACTAACCATAACTGGCGATGATGCGAAGCACATCGCCAAAGTTATGCGTCAAAACGTCGGCGATCAATTTATAGCCGTTATCGAAGAGAGCGCTTATATAGCGACGATTACTGCTGTAGATTATGACGTCGAAGCGGAAATCGGTTCGGCCGTTGCAGCAGAAGTGGAAATGCCGAAACAAGTGGCAATTGCCTGTGGATTGCCTAAAGGCGATAAACTGGATCTCATAGTTCAAAAAGCGACAGAACTTGGAATGTATGAATTGATCCCTTTTGCTGCAGAACGATCGATTGTTAAATGGGATGCCAGCAAAAGCGAAAAGAAACGGAGCCGTTTGGACAAAATTGCGAAAGAAGCGGCTGAGCAATCTCACCGTACGCATATTCCGCAAATACACGGTGTCCATAGCTTTAAGCAATTGATGGACAAAGCGGCAGAGTATGATGCTGTCATCGTTGCATACGAGGAATCAGCTCGAGAAAGCGACAGAGCGCGGTTTGCCGAAATTTTAAAATCATTGTATGATAAAAGTTCATTCCTTTTGATATTCGGTCCGGAAGGTGGAATCTCAGAAAACGAAGTGGCAGCGTTGAAAGAAAGCGGAGCCATTTTCACTTCTCTAGGTCCACGGATACTGCGCACGGAAACAGCACCTTTGTACGCATTGGCTGCAATGTCCTATGAGTTTGAATGAACGGTCGAAGAAAAAATCTTCTCGGTATTCAATTGTGGCTCCGTAACACGGAGCTATAAATGAGTTGGCTGTAAGCATTTCTTCGACGAAAATTATCTTAAAAACAGAATGGAGATTTTACACATGACGAACATTGCATCTTATATCGACCATACTTTATTGAAACCAGAAGCTACAAAAGAACAAATCGTTAAACTTTGCCAAGAGGCTGCAGAATATAAATTTGCTTCTGTTTGTGTAAACCCTGCATGGGTAGCGGTATCCGCTAAGGAATTGGAAAACAGCCCAGTAAAAGTCTGCACGGTTATCGGCTTCCCATTAGGTGCATCAACTTCTGAAACAAAAGCTTTCGAAACGACTGACGCAATCGCGAAAGGCGCAGAAGAAATCGATATGGTCATCAACATTGGTGCATTGAAGAGCGGAGATTCAGAGCTAGTGAAAAACGACATCAAAGCAGTCGTGGAAGCGGCAACAGGAAAAGCAATTGTCAAAGTGATTATCGAAACGTGCTTATTGACTGATGAAGAAAAAGCTTTAGCTTCAAGCTTGTCGAAAGAGGCTGGTGCTGATTTTGTTAAAACTTCAACTGGCTTTTCAACAGGTGGAGCAACGATTGAGGACGTAAAACTTATGCGCGAAACAGTCGGACCGGATCTTGGCGTTAAAGCTTCTGGCGGCGTAAGAAGCCTTGAAGACCTCCAAGCAATGGTGGATGCAGGAGCGACTCGCATCGGAGCTAGTTCAGGTGTGCAAATCATGCAAGGTCTAACTTCAAATTCCGATTATTAAGTATTGACCTTCAATAAGAATTACGTTATAATTTTCTAGTATATAACACTAGTTGTTATCTGCTTCAACGTGTGTTCGGAGGGAGGGAAAAAGAGATGACAAAAACAACTGTTCGTAAAAACGAATCAATTGAAGATGCTCTTCGCCGCTTCAAACGCACTGTTTCTAAATCTGGAACAATGCAAGAGGTAAGAAAGCGCGAGTATTATGATAAACCGAGCGTGAAACGCAAATTAAAATCAGAAGCTGCGCGTAAACGTAAATTTTAATTGACTTTACTTTAAATTGACTATTAAAAAATATGAACGACAGCCTAAACCGTCTGCACATAATTGTGCAGGCGGTTTTTCTATTTCTTTTGTTTCCATAACGAAGAAATCCACCAGCGTCACATCCCGTTCATAAATCGATCATTACTTGTCAACGTTGAAAGCATTTGTAAGCGCATTCTTTCGTTTTGACAAACTATTCGCTTATAATAGAATTATCAACGGAATGTGAAACCATTGCCGTTGCTGAACGTAAACTTAGTTAGGACAAAAATGAAAGGAGCGATTCCTGTGCGCAGCGTTAAAGCCTTCGTGGCTTTCGGATTACTGTTATTATCTATTGTATTGATGCTGCCGTCGATCTTCGCTGCCGGTCCCACTGTTTATGTTGTACCGATTGAAGATGAAGTCGAGCGCGGCCTGCAGGCGTTCATTGATCGGGCTTTAGACGAAGCAGAAGAAGCTGATGCAGAAATGGTGATTTTCGAGATTGATACTCCTGGGGGCTTTGTTAACGCTGCAGATGGCATTGCGCGGCTCTTAAGCGATACAAAACTTGAAACCATAGCTTTTGTGAACCAGGATGCCTTGTCTGCCGGTGCATTTCTCGCGTTGAGTGCAGATGAAATTTACATGCATCCAAACAGCCGAATGGGCGCCGCACAAGTGATTGATCAGTCGGGGAATGCAGCTTCTGACAAAGCGAATAGCGCATGGCTATCATCAATGGAGAATGCGGCAGTTTCTTCTGACCGTGATCCACTTTATGCTTTGGCTATGGCAGATGCCTCGATCGACTTGCCTGAACTGCAAGCTGCTGAAGGCAAGCTATTGACTTTGAATGCTTCAGAAGCTGAAGAAATCGGGTATTCAGAAGGTACGGTTTCTTCTGTAGAAGAATTGCTTGCTGAAAAGGGAATAGAGGAAGCGCAGCTAGTTGCAGTAGAAGAAACCTTCTCAGAGCAATTGGCCAGATTTTTGACAAACCCAGTGGTAGTGCCGATACTCTTGTCGATAGCAGCATTAGGGTTATTGCTGGAGCTATTTACACCTGGACTTGGCATTGCAGGATTCATGGGCCTATTCTCATTAATGCTCTTCTTTTACGGACACTTGGTCGCGGGTTTGGCTGGATATGAATCCATCATTTTGCTCGTTATCGGACTCGGTTTAATGATTGCTGAGTTTTTTGTGCCAGGCGGAATTGCAGGTATATTGGGTCTCGCCGCTGTGCTCGGCAGCATTCTCCTGGCGGGAGGAGATTTAAAAACGACCGCAATTGCAATACTGATCGCAATGATTGTAGCTACAGCAGGGATGGTGATTATAGTGAAGTTTTTCGGTAAAAGGCTGCATTTGTTCAAGCGGCTCATCTTATCCGATGCAACAGATACGAAAAGTGGATATGTATCGGCGGTCAACCGTCCTGAACTCGTAGGACAGTTAGCGGTGACTATGACTGCACTTAGGCCATCCGGCTCGATTAAGGTTCATGATGAGTGGATCGATGCTGTATCAGATGGGCGCTTTATCGATGCAAAAAAACAAGTGAAGATTATTAAGGTTGAAGGGGCGCGTATTGTAGTTCGCGAACTTGAAAAGGAAGAGGAGGAATAACTAAATGGGTATCGAAACAATTGGTTTAGCTGCAATAATTATCGGGATTATCGTTGTACTCGCAATATTCTTCACGTTTGTACCAATTACGTTATGGATATCGGCATTAGCTGCTGGTGTCCGAATCAGCATTTTCACATTGATCGGGATGCGTTTGCGCCGGGTTATCCCGTCGCGAATCGTCAATCCGTTGATCAAAGCCTCAAAAGCAGGATTAACTGTAACGATCAACCAATTGGAAAGCCATTACTTAGCCGGCGGTAACGTCGACCGTGTAGTTAATGCATTGATCGCGGCTCACCGTGCCAATATTGAATTGCCGTTCGAACGCGCTGCAGCAATCGATCTAGCCGGTCGAGATGTATTAGAGGCTGTTCAGATGTCGGTTAACCCTAAAGTCATCGAAACGCCATTCATCGCGGGTGTTGCGATGGACGGGATTGAAGTGAAGGCGAAAGCTCGTATTACCGTTCGTGCAAACATTGACCGCCTAGTGGGTGGTGCGGGTGAAGAAACGATTGTAGCCCGTGTAGGTGAAGGGATTGTCTCAACACTCGGTTCAAGCTCTAGTCATAAAAAAGTTCTTGAAAATCCGGATTTGATTTCACAGACGGTTCTCGGCAAAGGTCTCGATTCCGGTACGGCATTTGAAATCCTATCGATTGATATCGCCGACGTTGACATCGGTAAAAACATCGGTGCAGAACTTCAAACGGAGCAGGCGGAAGCCGATAAGAAAATCGCTCAGGCAAAAGCGGAAGAACGACGCGCGATGGCTGTTGCCAGCGAGCAGGAAATGAAAGCGAAAGTGGTTGAAATGAGAGCGAAAGTTGTCGAAGCAGAAGCTGAAGTTCCAATGGCGATGTCTGAGGCGCTGCGTTCAGGAAATATTGGCGTCATGGATTATATCAATTACAAAAACATTCAAGCAGATACAAGTATGAGAGATTCGATTGCCCGGTCTGGTCCTGACAAATCAGACGGTAAATAACGGTCGACGGCAAAGGAGGTTGTTGAATGGAAGGTCTCATAATGGTACTCATCCTGATGGCAATCGGTGCCTTTTTTAATAATAAAAAACCGGATAGCTCGAAAAGACCAAGCGATGATCAGCGCTATCCTGCATCTAAGGGGCAGCGTACTTTAAAACGCGTTGAAGAATACGCTAGAGAAAAATACAGCGAATTACAGACGCAAATGTCAGAACATCCCGAACAGGCGAAAAGAGTTATGGACAGAGTTGAGCAGGCGAAAGCTAAGCTGCCGCAGCGTGAAATTGAGAAAGCGGTGAAACCGGTTGTTTCCACCGGTAGACTATCGGTTCATAAAACGCCAGAAGAATTACAGGAAAAAGTTCAAAGCGATCAGAGGTCCGAGCTTTTTCCATTAAAAGAGGAAGATTTACAGAAAGCCATCATTTTTTCTGAAATTCTATTACCGCCTAAGTCAAAAAGATGATTTCAAGCCGACCTGAAATATAGGTCGGCTTTTTATAATTATAATATTATTATGTAACCTTGCGGGAGGTTGTAATTGTTTTACAACTATTCCTCAAAAATGATACAGTTGTTTTATAATAAATTTGAAAATTCAAGGAGCGACTCCATGACTGACAACCCATTACTAGAACTGCATGTAAAGGACCCAAATGAAGCAGTGCTGCTGTTAGGGATTTCCGATAATCACATGACATTAATCGAAGAAGCATTAAACATCCAAATCATTACGCGCGGTGAAATTATTCGGCTGTCTGGATCTGAAGAAGGTCAACAGGTCGGTAAACTATTGATAGAACAATTGTTGAGAGTCATACGCAAAGGCATTAATATCGACCAGCGCGATATCGTTTCTGCAATTGAAATGGCGAAATCCGGCACCATCGAGTATTTCGCTGAATTATACGATGAAGAAGTAGCGCGCAATGCGGCCGGAAAAGTTATTCGTGCTAAAACAATTGGACAGCGACGCTATGTTCATGGCATTCGGGCGAATGATTTAATATTCGCCATCGGACCTGCCGGCACAGGAAAAACGTATTTGGCGGTCGTGCTTGCTGTTCAAGCGTTGAAAAATGGCCACGTCAAAAAGATCATCCTTACTCGGCCGGCTGTAGAAGCTGGCGAAAGCCTTGGATTTTTGCCTGGGGATTTGAAAGAAAAAGTCGATCCGTATTTGCGTCCGCTCTATGACGCATTACACGATGTTCTAGGGTTAGAACAAACCAACCGGTTCATTGAACGGGGCACGATCGAAGTGGCGCCGCTTGCCTATATGAGAGGCCGTACACTAGACGAAGCGTTTGTAATTCTTGATGAAGCCCAGAACACCACGAAAGCTCAAATGAAAATGTTCCTTACACGTCTTGGCTTCGGTTCGAAAATGATCATCACAGGCGACAAGACGCAGATCGACTTGCCGCGTGGAGCAGAATCTGGCCTGATTGCAGCTGAGAAGGTATTGCAAGGCGTAAATGGCATTTACGTGCAATATTTAGAGCGTGGAGACGTCGTTCGTCATCCACTCGTATCAAAAATCATTGAAGCTTATGAAAGTCAGCCTCCTGTTTAGGCTGGCTTTTTTTTGAGCTAAATCAGTAGTGAAATTTGAAATATTTTGAAATGTTGAGTGATATCCTTGCTATTAATTGATATGATAGAAGGACTAGAAGTGAGGTGTCTTTCATGGCAGAACGATGGATGAAATTAGCTGGTAAGGCGGGGCATAAAACCTTATCAATGATCTTGCTTGCGGCAATTGGCTTGGTGATTTTCGGTTTTCTATATAATTCAGTAGCGGGAGAAAGCTACGAAGTTGAATTGTTCCAATTGTCTGAGGAAACGATTCGTTCAGCTAAGACGGTAGAAGACCCTGTAAGGACCGAACAAGAAAGACAACGTGCTGCTGCTGATATCACGCCGAGTTATCAATTCAACGAGGAGAGCGCCAACAATCAATTGGCCGTTATTGAATCGCTTTTTGGCTATATAAGTGAAGCGCGCTTGTCGCCAGGGGAAGACTCGGACAAATCGCCGAAGATGCCTGAAATGCTTGAGGCTTTAAGTGAAAATCTGCGTCTAATGGAGACGAGCGATAATGGGCTGAGGTTGACGACTGAAATGCAGCGTGAACTGCTCCTGCTGCCAGAAGAAGAGCTGCAAACGATGAAACAAGTGATCAAACGTCTTGTTGAAGCGCAATTGGTCGAACCGGTCCGTCTAAATGACTTGCCCGAAGTACGCAATAAGGTCGAACAACAATTGCGAGAAGAAAGTGGAATTCCGGCATCTGTCTTGCAGGCTGCGATTACCATCGGTCGTTTTGCCATTGTGCCAAATGAAATCATCAATGAAAAATTGACACAAGCACAGGCTGAACAAGCAATGGCCAGCATTGAACCGACAAGGATTTTACAAGGGCAGGTCCTTGTTCAAGAGGGACAAGTGGTGGATAAGGAAATCTACCGCAAACTGGAACTGAGCGGAATGACACAGGGGCAGGCGGATGTTAAACCTTTCTTCGGACTAGCGTTATTTGTCCTGATTGCGGTAGGAATTTTAGCTGTGCTTATCCAGCGCACTAATAAGCCTCGTTTAAACAAATTTACATACCTGCTCGTCATCGCTACGGTGCTGCTGATCAGCTTGTCGCTGATGAAACTGGTCGCAATCGTCAGCGGAAATTTCGATGTTATTATCGCTTTCCTTTTCCCATCTGCTTTAGCGGGCATGCTCGTGCGATTGGTGCTAGATGAAAGAGCGGCAGTCTATGTAACGTTTTTAGTTGGAGTTATCGGTGGTATGATGTTGCAAGAAGGCAATGCTTCCGTGGTGCAAATGGAAATTACCTTATACCTCCTTTTCGGCGGATTGGCCGGAGTCTACTTGATCGATTTAGAAAGACGCCGCGGTAAAGTACTGCAAACAAGCTTGGCAGTAGCCGCGACAAATGCATTGTTCATCAGTTTTTATTTATTGGTCTCGCAAGGTCAGTACGACTGGAGTGAACTTGCATTTTACTTTGGCGCAGCTGTTGTTTCAGGGATCGCTTCTGGTGCGATGGCCATTGGGTTGTTGCCGTTTTTTGAAATTGCGTTCGGCTTGTTATCGACTATGAAACTGATCGAACTATCCAATCCGAATCATCCGCTCATCAAGCGAATTTTGATGGAGACGCCGGGAACTTATCACCATAGTGTTATGGTGGCGAATTTAGCAGAAGCTTCGTGCGAAGAAATCGGGGCGGATGGATTATTAGCGCGTGTCGGTTGTTATTACCATGACATCGGCAAAACGATACGTCCGCAATTCTTTATCGAAAACCAAATGAATATGAAAAATCCACATGATACGTTGCCGCCGGAGACGAGTCGTGACATCATCATCGCGCATGCAACTAACGGGGCGAACATCTTGAGGGAGCATAAATTGCCAAAAGAAATTATTGATATTGCGGAACAGCATCATGGCACGAGCCTCTTGAAATTCTTTTATTATAAAGCAAAAGAAAAAGACCCGGCATTGGATGAAGACAGCTATCGCTATGCAGGACCTAAGCCGCAATCAAAAGAAGCGGCGGTTATTTCGGTAGCGGATAGTGTGGAAGCGGCCGTGCGGTCAATGAAAGAACCGACATCAGAAAAAATAAAAAATTTGGTCAATGCGATTGTAGAAGATAAACTAAAGGATGGGCAATTTGATGAATGTGAGCTGACCATGAAAGAAATTCATGCGATCAAACAGGTTATGTGCGAAACCTTGAACGGAATTTTCCATTCACGCATTGAATATCCATCAGAAGCAAAATAGGGAGGGACGATCATGCTGACAATCGATTTAATGGACGAAACGGAAACATTGAATAACAGCGAATTGTCGTTTGTTGAAAAAGTGTTGAAACACGCAGCAGAAACGGAAAATATTAGCGAAGCAGAAGTCTCTGTGACGTTTGTGACGAATGACATCATTCAGGCAATCAACAATGAATATCGGGGCAAAAACACACCGACCGATGTAATTTCATTTGCTATGGAAGAACTGGGTGAAGGTGAGCAGGAAATCATCGGGGCCGATGAACCGCGCATGCTCGGGGACATCATCATTTCATTAGACCGGACAAGAGAGCAGGCAGTCGATTATGGACACTCATTCGAACGCGAACTCGGTTTTTTAGCAGTTCATGGGTTTTTACATCTGCTTGGCTATGACCATATGAATGAGGAAGAAGAAAAAGAGATGTTCTCCAAGCAAGAGAACATACTCGCTTCCCTTGGCATAAAGCGTGGCCAGCATGAAGGCGAATAGCTTCTTCCGTTCGTTCAAATACGCTGCCCATGGCATTGTAGCTGCTGTTAAAGGCGAGCTCAATATGAGAATACATCTTGTTGCGGCAGTAATTGTTATTCTTGGTGCTGCTCTGACCGGAATATCGACGTTGGAATGGGGTATCATCATTGTGCTGATTTGCGGGATGATTGCATTGGAGATGATGAACACCGCAATTGAGCGAGTGGTGGATTTGGCTTCACCGGAAATGCACCCTCTAGCAAAAGAAGCGAAAGACATTGCAGCAGGCGCAGTTTTGGTATTTGCCGTTGCAAGTGCTATAATTGGATTACTAATATTTCTACCAAAATGGTTATAACTTACAGAGGTGATTTTCAATGGAAAAAGAACAATTGATCAAAGAAGCGATATCAGCACGTGAACAGGCATATGTGCCGTATTCAAAATTTAAAGTAGGCTCCGCAGTATTGACGAAAAGCGGCAAAGTATACCAAGGTTGCAATATTGAAAATGCAGCATATTCAATGACCAATTGTGCGGAACGGACAGCAATGTTCAAAGCCGTTTCAGAAGGCGACACGGACTTTGCAGCCATTGCGGTCGTTGCCGATACAAAAGACGCAGTCTCGCCATGCGGCGCATGCCGCCAAGTAATGGCGGAATTCTGTTCACCGGATATGCCGGTTTACTTAACAAACTTGCACGGAGATGTTCAGGAAACGACCATCGGCAAATTGCTACCAGGTGCGTTTTCTACGGAGGACTTAGATTATGCAGCAGGGAAATAATGGCTTTAAATCAGGGTTTATTTCCATCATCGGACGTCCGAATGTTGGGAAATCGACATTCCTTAACCGCGTCGTAGGACAAAAAATCGCCATCATGAGCGACAAACCCCAAACAACGCGCAATAAAGTCCAAGGTGTTGTGACGACAGATGACACCCAAATGGTCTTCATTGATACGCCCGGCATAAACGAGCCTCGTCATAAATTAGGGGATTTCATGCTGAAAGTTGCTAAAAACACGTTCCGTGAAGTGGATGTCCTGCTATTCGTTGCGAGTGCAGACGAGCGCATCGGCAAACAAGATCGTTTTGTACTCGATATGTTAAAAGGCATCGACGTACCGGTATTCTTGGTGCTGAACAAAATTGACCAAGTACATCCGGATCAATTGCCAAAAATCATCGAGTCATACAGCAACGAATTCGATTTTGCTGAAGCTGTGCCGATTTCTGCGATTCAAGGCAATAATGTCGATAATCTATTGGCAAAAATCGCTGAACGCTTGCCGGAAGGACCGCAATACTATCCATCAGACCAAGTAACCGATCACCCGGAACGCTTCATCATTTCGGAATTGATCCGTGAAAAAGCGCTGCATTTGACGCGTGAAGAAATTCCGCATTCGATCGCCGTTGTGATTGAGAAAATTGCGCCGGACAGCGAGCACGAAGGCATGATCCGCGTTCAAGCGACGATCATGGTGGAACGCGATTCCCAAAAAGGCATCGTCATCGGCAAAAAAGGCGTCTTGTTGAAAGAAATCGGTTCGCGTGCCCGCAAAGATATCGAGAACTTGCTAGGTTCAAGAGTGTATCTCGAGTTGTGGGTCAAAGTTCAAAAAGATTGGCGCAATAAAGCAATGCATCTCCGCGATTTCGGGTTTAGAGACGACGAATACTAAGGAGCCGGCTTATGCTGAATCAATTAGAAGGCATCGTGATCCGTGCCCGTCCTTATGGGGAAAACAATAAGATTGTCACATTGTTCACGCGTGATGCAGGAAAGATTACGTGCATGGCGCGAGGGGCGAAAAAACCATCGAGCCGGTTAGCAGCAATCACCCAGCCATTTACACATGGCAGTTTCTCTATCTACAAAGGCAGGGGAATGGGAACTTTGCAAAACGGCGATCAATTGGAATCGCTGCGCCATATCCGCGAAGACATCATGAAAACGGCTTACGCCAGTTACATCGTGGAATTGATCGATCGACTGACAGAGCAAGATGAGCCGCAGCCAGCCATTTATGAGCTTTTGTATCAGGCGCTTCATGCAATTGAAGAAGGGTATGATCCCGAAGCGATTTCATTGTTTGTTGAATGGAAGATGTTGCCGTCAGCTGGATTGACGCCGACGCTACACCAATGCGCAAATTGCGGAGCAACGGATGGCGAATTCGCTTTCTCGTTTCAAGAACTCGGATTTTTATGCCATCGCTGTTTCCATGTCGACCCTTACATCATTCGACTCAGCCCATCACTTGTGAAACTCATCCGCACGTTTTATTTCGTGCCGATCGAGCGGGTTGGCTCGTTGAAGTTGAAAAAAGAAACAAAATCGCTCGTCAAAGGCATTGTGCGTTCGATTTACGAAGAACAGGCGGGAATACGACTGAAATCGAGGGGCTTTCTCGAACAGCTCGAAAGAACGCCGGAATTTTTACCAAAAAAACCAGAACAAGACCCGCAGCAGGATGAATTCTCCTGAGCGGGTCTTTTAATTTCCAGTTATTTCATTTACCTTCTCGGAAGGTTAAAATACAATCTCTGAGACGAGAAATACAATCTTTGAGACGGAGAATACGATCTCTGACAGCTAGAATACTTTCCAAGAAGCAATTTTGCTAATAAAGAATGACATAGTTACTACTAATAAAACAAGAACAAGACCCGCAGCAGGATGAATTTTCCTGAGCCGGTCTCTCAATTTCCAATATTTTCATTTACTTTCCCGGTAAGCTGAAATACTTTCTCTTATGCGATAAATACTTTCTCCTAGCCCTCGAATACTTTCTAATACAGCCAAAATACTTTCCAAGAAGCAATTTCACCAATAAAAAACGCCGCCCACAGTAAATGCGGGCGGCGTTAGGTTTTATTAAAATTGAATGTGTTGTTCGATATAAGCTTGGACTTCAGAGATCGGCATGCGCGTTTGCTCCATTGAATCGCGGTGGCGCACGGTTACTTGACCGTCTTCAACTGAATCGAAATCGTATGTGATGCAGAATGGCGTACCGATTTCGTCTTGGCGACGGTAGCGTTTACCAATCGATTGAGACTCGTCGTAATCAACCATGAAATGCTTAGCGAGGCCAGAGAATACTTCCGTTGCGCCTTCAGCTAATTTTTTCGATAATGGCAATACTGCCGCTTTATATGGTGCAAGTGCCGGGTGGAATTTAAGCACTGTGCGTTTGTCGTCGTTTTCAAGTTCTTCTTCGTGGTATGCGTCCACTAGGAATGCCAATGTCACACGATCCGCTCCTAGGGATGGCTCGATGCAATAAGGCACGTAGCGTTCGTTGGTGATTGGGTCGATGTAATTGAAGTCTTCACCGGAATGCTCCATGTGGCGCTTCAAATCGAAATCGGTGCGGTCAGCGATGCCCCATAGTTCGCCCCAGCCGAATGGGAATTTGTATTCGATATCGACCGTAGCGTTCGAGTAATGAGACAACTCGTCAGCATCGTGTTCGCGCAAACGCATATTGTCTTCGGACATGTCCAAGTTCAATAGCCAGTTTTTGCAGAAATCGCGCCAGTAAGCGTACCATTCCAAATCTTCACCTGGTTTGCAGAAAAACTCAAGTTCCATTTGCTCGAACTCGCGTGTGCGGAATGTAAAGTTACCAGGCGTGATTTCGTTGCGGAAACTTTTACCGATTTGTGCGATACCGAATGGCATTTTCTTGCGCATTGAACGTTGAACGTTCTTATAGTTGACGAAAATTCCTTGCGCCGTTTCCGGACGTAGGTAAATTTCGTTCGTAGAAGCTTCCGTAACGCCTTGGAACGTTTTGAACATCAAATTGAATTGACGGATGTCCGTGTAATCTTGTTTGCCGCACGTAGGACATTTGATTTCGTGTTCATTGATCAATTCAGCCATGCGTTCGAACGACAAACCGTCGACGATCATTTCAATGCCTTTTGCATCTAGCGCGTCTTCGATTAATTTGTCAGCGCGGTGGCGTGTCTTACAGCTCTTGCAGTCGATCATCGGGTCGTTGAAATTTCCGACGTGGCCTGAAGCTACCCATGTTTTCGGGTTCATCAAGATTGCAGCGTCCAAACCGACGTTATGTACCGATTCTTGAACGAATTTTTTCCACCAAGCTTTTTTAATATTGTTTTTCAGTTCGACGCCAAGTGGGCCATAATCCCACGTATTTGCCAAGCCGCCGTAAATTTCAGAACCTGGAAATACAAAGCCTCTGTGTTTTGCTAATGCTACTACATTTTCCATTGACATAAAAAAACCTCCATAAAATAAAAAAATCGCACACGTCCCGGACATATAGTCCGAGGACGAGTACGTTATGACCCGCGGTTCCACCCCGATTGATTGCAACGAATGCAATCCGCTTAAAAAATATGGCTCCAGAGTGCCTTTTCCTGTTTATACGGGCTTTCACCATCCCCGTTCGCTTCATGCAACAGTACTTCAATCTCCATCATTGCCAGTTATTAAATTCTATCGTATTATAACATGGCATTCTTTTCTTCGCAATATGACCTTAATTAGTATATAATAATTAACATTGAGTATAACATATTTTGAGGCGGTGAGTCCGATCGAACTCAATAAGAGACAAGAAGAGATATTGCGCATCGTTAAAGGCAACGGCCCGATTACCGGGGAGCAGATTGCTGACCGTTTGCATTTGACGCGTGCTACGTTACGGCCCGATTTGGCCATTTTAACTATGGCAGGCTTCCTGGATGCCCGACCACGTGTCGGTTATTTTTATTCCGGTAAAAAACCAGGCCAAGACATATCGGATACGATGAACAATATGAAAGTAAAGGATTTTCAATCGATACCGGTTGTGGTTCGCGAAGACGTCAGCGTTTACGACGCCATTAGCCAGATGTTTCTTGATGATGTAGGAACGTTGTTTGTCGTTGATAAAAATTCATTTTTAACAGGCGTCCTGTCACGCAAAGATTTGCTGCGGACAAGCCTCGGTAGCCAAAATTTAAGCGCCATTCCTGTACATATCATCATGACTCGGATGCCGAACATCACAGTTTGCTCCAAGAATGAGTCGCTGATTCAAGCTGCACATCGCTTGATCAATCAGCAGATTGATGCGCTGCCTGTTATCGAAGAATTGCCCGGCGGCTATAAAGTCGTCGGCCGATTGACCAAAACCAATATTACACGCGCATTTTTATCTTTATCGGAAAGCCATGAATTGTGAGGTGCATAAAATGAAACAACTCCGCTTATTCGTCGTTTCCGATTCAGTAGGGGAAACAGGTGAGTTAGTCGCTAAAGCCGCAGTCAGCCAGTTTTTATATGCTGATCAAAATGCCGTATTGAAACGTTTTCCATACATCGATTCGGTCGAGCATTTGCACGAAATCGTACAGCTGGCGTCCCAGCAAAATGCATTTATCGTCTTTACACTTGTGTCGAAAAAGTTGAGAACGTATCTTCTAGCGGAAACGGTGAAGCTCGAAGTACCGACTGTCGACTTGATGGGGCCGTTAATGGACGCACTTGAAAGCGAGCTGGAAGCACAGCCGCTTGAAGAAGCCGGCCTTGTCCGGAAACTGGATGATGATTATTTCAAAAAAGTGGAAGCCATCGAATTTGCAGTCAAATACGATGATGGAAGAGACCCGCGCGGCATTTTAATGGCGGATATCGTCTTAGTCGGAATATCGCGGACGTCGAAGACCCCATTATCCCAATACTTGGCGCATAAACGCCTGAAAGTGGCGAATGTTCCGTTGGTGCCGGAAGTAGATCCGCCGGAAGAGTTGTTCCAAGTGGATCCTTCGAAATGCTTCGGTCTTGTCATATCACCGGAAAAGCTTAACCACATCCGCAAGGAAAGGCTGATAGCGCTTGGGTTGAACGATGATGCGAACTACGCTCAAATCAACCGCATCCATGAAGAAATCACACATTTTTATAAGGTGGTCGACCGTATCGGCTGCGAAGTGCTTGATGTCACCAACCGGGCTGTTGAAGAAACAGCAAACGTCATTATGAATAAACGAAAATAACCAACAGATGAAACCACCTGTACAGGCGGTTTTTCTGTTTTTAATTGTGGATTATTTCAAGAAAACGTTTTATAATGAAGTATTGTGGATAAAACTATATTATGGCTCTTAAAACGAGTGCCATCTTTTTCGAAAAAGATGAAGGAATTCACCAAAGAATCTCGAATTAAATATGTTAAGCAAAGAAGAATGGTGATGAAATGTCAAATCGAGTTCCTGAAGAAGTAATCGAGCAAATCCGCTCTACAGCAGATATTGTAGATATAGTCGGCGAGTACGTGCAGCTGACAAAAAGGGGGCGGAACTGGTTTGGCCTCTGCCCTTTCCATGGTGAGAGTACACCTTCATTCTCTGTAACTTCCGACAAGCAAATTTTTCATTGCTTCGGATGCGGTGCCGGCGGAAACGTTATTACATTTTTGATGGATATTGAAAATGTGACATTTCAAGAAGCTTTAGCCAAACTTGGCAGCCGCGCAGGAATCGAAGTGGAAGTGAATTCGCCGGGGGAATCCGCGCCGGCAATATCCAAAAGCGATAACCAATTGATTTTGATGCATGAGTTTGCTGCGGATATGTATCAACATATTCTGCTCAATACAGAAGAAGGGCAAGCGGCATTGGATTATTTGGAAAACCGGGGTTTTACTCGTGAATTGATTGAGAAATACCGCATTGGATGGTCTCTGCCGGAGTGGAATTATATGGCCACAGCATTGCAGCGCAAAGGATTCAGCGAAGAAGAACTGACTTCAAGCGGACTCGCAATCGAGCGTGAGCAAGGCAATGGCTATTTTGATCGCTTCCGCGGTAGAATAATGTACCCGATCATGAACGAAAGCGGCAAAACCATCGCATTTTCGGGACGGATTTTGGAAGCTTCTAAACAAGAAGCAAAGTACATGAACAGCCCGGAATCGCCAATTTTCCAAAAAAGTCAAGTTCTCTATAACGTGAACCACGCAAGAGGCGCAATACGCAAAAACCGGAAAATTGTTTTGTTCGAAGGCTTTATGGATGTTATTGCAGCTTCGAAAGCTGGAGTTGAAAATGGTTTGGCGACGATGGGGACATCGTTGACAGGGCAGCATATCCGTGCCATGAAGCGTTTTGCGCAAGACGTTGTCATCTGCTTTGACGGAGACGACGCCGGTTGGGAAGCGGCGAAACGGGCGGCTATTGCCTTGAACGAAGAAAATTTCAAAGTGGAAGTAGCAGTCCTTCCTGGAAAAATGGATCCTGATGATTTCGTCAGGGAAAATGGCAACGAAGCTTTCAAAGAACAAATTATCGGCAAACCGCATGCATTTATCGCGTTTGCCATGATGCACGCGCGCCGGCACAAAAATTTCCAGTATGAAAACGATTTGCTGCAATATATTCAAGAAGTGCTGCAATTGCTAGCGGGCCGTTCAAGTTCCATTGAACGCGACTTGTACATTAAGCAATTGTCCAATGAAACCGGATTGTCGGAAGAATCGATATTGCAGCATTACCGCAAGCTGGAGAATAAATCGATTGAACGCAGCCGGCCGCCGAAAGAACAGCAGCCGAATAATCAGCCAGCAAAGCGAAGTCCTAAAAAGACGACGTCGTTGAACAGAGCAGAACGGCTATTGTTTTCACATGCATTGTCAGACCAACGGGTAATGAGTAAATTGGCTGCAGTTCAGTCAGGCATGCCGTTTGTCAGTGAAGAATTTAAAGCATTATATGTTCAGCTCCTCGGCTTTTACGAAGAATGGGACAAAGCCGATTTCCATAAATTTTTGGAAACGCTGCAAGATCCGGAACTTCGGAAGATTGTCATGGAAATCGCAATGACCGAGCGCGACCCGGAACATTCTGAAGAGGAAATTGCAGACTGCATCAAACATCTTGAAAAGCATTTGGTCGAGCAACAGATCAATCTAAAGATTCAGCAATCCAGAGAGGCAGAAAAGCAGCATGATATAAAACGTGCATTGCTTCTAGCCCAAGAAGTGATTGCTTTACGGAAATCATTGTAAAAATCAATTCCGGTTTTTTTAAAGGAGGAAGTCGTATGGCTGAAAAATCAGAGCACCAAAACGAAGTAGAAGCGACCAACGTGTCATTGAGTTCAGAAGGTCCCGAAGCAACGGTTGATGAAGCGAAGAAACAATTAATTGAAATAGGTAAAAAAACCGGAGAACTGAATTATGAGCAGATTGCCGATAAATTAGCTATTTTTGAAATGGAATCGGACGCGGTGGAAGAATTCATCGACCAACTTGAAGGTCATGGCATTGAGCTTGAGCGCAAATCCGATGACGAAGAACATTTGGATCGTTTGATGAAACCAACTGAAGAGAAGTTCGACCTGAACGACTTAAGTGTTCCTCCGGGCGTCAAAATCAATGACCCGGTAAGGATGTACCTGAAAGAAATCGGACGCGTGGACTTATTGAAAGCCGAAGAAGAGGTCCGTCTTGCGAAATTGATTGAGCAAGGCGATGAAGAAGCCAAAAAACGTTTGGCGGAAGCAAACCTGCGTCTTGTCGTAAGTATCGCGAAACGCTATGTCGGACGCGGCATGCTTTTCCTGGATTTGATCCAGGAAGGGAATATGGGTCTGATCAAAGCGGTTGAAAAATTCGATTACTCAAAAGGATTTAAATTCAGTACTTATGCGACATGGTGGATTCGTCAAGCCATCACGCGCGCAATCGCTGACCAGGCGCGTACCATCCGCATTCCGGTGCACATGGTGGAAACGATCAATAAATTGATCCGTGTGCAACGCCAACTTCTACAAGATTTGGGCCGCGAACCTTCTCCGGAAGAAATCGGCGAAGAAATGGACTTATTACCTGAAAAAGTGCGTGAAATTCTGAAAATCGCTCAAGAACCGGTATCTCTTGAAACGCCAATCGGCGAAGAAGACGATTCGCATTTGGGTGATTTCATCGAAGATTCCGATGCGCAATCGCCATCAGATCATGCAGCATATGAATTATTAAAAGAGCAGCTTGAAGATGTGCTTGATACGTTAACAGACCGCGAAGAAAACGTCTTGCGTCTTCGTTTCGGTCTAGATGACGGCCGTACGCGTACGCTTGAAGAAGTAGGCAAAGTCTTCGGCGTTACACGTGAACGGATCCGCCAAATCGAAGCGAAAGCATTGCGCAAATTGCGCCATCCTTCGCGCAGCAAACGATTGAAAGATTTCCTAGAATAAACGAAAACCGTTTCCTCCATGCTGAGGAAACGGTTTTTTTTTATGGAATTTGGGTTAATGGTTGAGTTTGTCTAAATTTTTCCTATATAATGAAAAGTGAAAGCGCATACACAAAGGGGATGTAATAGAATATGAATTTTGATTTGACACAAGAACAACAAATGATCAAGAAAACGGTCAAGGAGTTCGCTGATAAAGTGGTAGCTCCTGGCGCAATAGAGCGCGACCGCACGAAACAGTTTCCAACAGAAATCTTCAAACAGCTATCCGACATGGGGATGATGGGCTTGCCGTTTGATGAAAAGTATGGCGGAGCTGGAGCAGATACAACAAGTTTTGCGATCGTTACAGAAGAATTGAGCCGCGCGTGTGCTTCTACAGGCATTACGTATTCAGCTCATATTTCACTTGGTGGCGCACCGCTGAATTTATTCGGCACTGACGAACAAAAAGAGAAGTACTTAGCGCCGATTTGCACAGGCGAATCGTTCGGCGCTTTCGGATTGACAGAACCGAATGCAGGATCTGACGCAGGTGGTACGGAAACGCGTGCAGTGGAAGATGGCGACGACTGGGTGATCAATGGCTCGAAAGTATACATCACAAACGCTAGCCACGCGAAGCATTTGGCGATCACTGCGATTACCGGCATGAATGACGGCAAAAAAGAAATCAGTGCGATCATCGTGCCGACGGATGCCGAAGGGTTCACAATCATCGATAATTACGACAAAATGGGCTTGAATGCATCGAATACAACTGAATTGGTGCTGGAAAATGTACGTGTACCGAAAGAGAACCTGCTAGGGAAGCGTGGAGAAGGCTTCAGACAGTTCTTAGTAACATTGGACGGCGGACGTATCGGAATCGCTGCAATGGCTGTCGGGATTGCTCAAGCGGCATTCAACAAGGCATTGAATTATTCAAAAGAGCGTAAGCAATTCGGCAAAACATTATCCGAATTCCAAATTACGCAATTCAAGTTAGCGGATATGGCAATGAAAATTGAACTAGCGCGTAATATGGTCTACAAAGCGGCATGGCTAAAAGACCAAGGTCGTCCGTTCACGAAAGAAGCATCGATGGCTAAATTATATGCATCTGAGATGGCAATGGAAGTAGCCGACGAAGCGATTCAAATTCACGGCGGCTACGGCTATATGAAGGAATATGAAGTAGAGCGCTATATGCGTGATGCGAAATTGTTGGAAATCGGGGAAGGTACGTCAGAAGTCCAGCGTATGGTCATCGCTCGCCAGATTGGCTGCTAAATTACTGTTTTTGTCACAAAGTGCTAAAAGTTATCCGTTATGACTTTTCGTTTTGTAAATAATACAGTACAATAATGAATGATACGAACACTATCATTAAATGCAAAACTGGAAGAGGAGGGGTAACGGATGCAAAAAAATGCAATTGTACCTTATATCTTAATCATGGCTTTCGGTATTGGTCTAATTTTCTTCTTGTCGATAGAAGGCGTTGGGAACCAAGAGGAAATCGCTGGAGAACATGCTGAAGAAGAAGGCGGAGCTGGTAAAGAAGAAGGCGGCGAAGAAGCTGCTGGCGAATTCGATCCAGAAGCTGTCGCTCAACAAAGCTGTGTTTCTTGTCACGGTTCTAGCTACGAAGGCGGAGTAGGTCCATCATTGGTCGCTACAGAGCTTGATCAAGCAGGAATCGAAGAAATTATTGCAAACGGTAAAGGCACTATGCCAGGTGGCCTTGTAGAAGCGGATAATATTCCAGCAATGGCTGAGTGGATTTTAACACTCGAATAGTATTAAAAACCCTTAGTTCTTTGAGCTAAGGGTTTTTCTGTTATTGTGTAGTTTCAGCGGACAAATTATCGAGTTATAATTGTTCAGGCGAAGCGGTAAAAAGCGCTATTTAAACAGGTTAACTTTTGACATTCAAATCAGTTTTCCCGTTTCTGTTTATTTAAGTTTAGGAGGAATTACATGAACGCTCAACAATTATCACATCGGCTGAGCCGCGTCGCTAGCCACGTTCCTAAAGGTGCAGTCGTTGCAGACATTGGCAGCGACCACGCATATTTGCCGTGCTATTTAGTGGCGGAAGGTATCGCAGATCGTGCAGTCGCCGGTGAAGTCGTCAAAGGGCCGTTTGAGTCAGCAAAAAAACAAGTTCAACAAGAGGGATTGGAAGACAAAATCGTCGTCCGACTTGCAAGTGGATTGGCAGCAATCGAAGAAGCTGACGATGTAACGGCAATCACTATTGCTGGAATGGGCGGTCCCTTGATCGTTTCCATTTTAGAACAGGATAAAGCGCGTTTAGCGGGCGTAAAGCGCTTGATTTTGCAGCCGAATGTTCATGCCAAAGCGATACGCGAATGGGCTGTTACAAACGGATGGCGCATTATCGAAGAAGAAATCATTGAAGAAAATAGCAAGATTTATGAGATTGTTGTACTTGAGCCTTCTGACGAATTAGTAGCATATGACGAAGCTGAATTATTATTCGGGCCAATTCTTATGCAAGAACGTTCAGATGTTTTTCAAGTGAAATGGCGCCGTGAGCAGGAACAATGGGAAAAAATTGTGGAATCGATGGAATCGACGGTACAAACCACGGAAATCATCGGAAAAAAGCAAGAATTATTGCAAAAAATAAAACTAGCTGAAGAGGTGCTGAATGGTGAAAATTCCTAACGGACAGCAAATCATCGAAGAGTTTGAAAAATGGTCTCCGAAATACTTGGCGATGGAAGGCGATCCGATTGGCCTCCACGTTGGTACATTGAACAAGAAAATCGAAAGAGTCTTAGTAACGCTGGATGTGAATGAAGCAGTGGTAGATGAAGCGATTGAAAAAGAAGCGGCGTTGATCATCGCTCATCATCCACCCATTTTTCGCCCTTTGAAAAATCTGCAAACTGATTTTCCGCAAGGACGATTGATAGAAAAACTCATCAAGCATGATATTGCAGTTTATGCGGCACATACCAACTTGGACGTTGCAAATGGTGGCGTCAATGATTTACTAGCAGACGCGCTCGGTTTGCAAAATACACAAATCATGGTGCCAACGTATGAAGCGGAATTGGTTAAAATTGCGGTTTTTGTTCCTGAAAGCCACGAAGATGAAGTGCGCGAGGCACTAGGAAAAGCAGGTGCAGGGGCAATAGGCGATTACGAGTTCTGCAGCTACACCTTATCCGGGACAGGGCGTTTCCGTCCGACGCAAGACGCTGATCCGTTTATTGGCGAAGCCGGTAAATTGGAGCATACTGCGGAATCGAAAATCGAAGTCGTCATCCGCAAATACGAAAAAGACCGTGCCATCAAGGCCATGATCGCCGCACATCCTTACGAGGAAGTGGCGTACGATGTCTTTACGCTTGAAAACAAAGAACTGCCGATGGGCCTTGGCCGCGTCGGTACGCTCGAATCTGAGATGTCTTTGGAGAATTTCGCGGAGTTTGTTAAAGACCGACTCGATGTACCTGCAGTGCGAGTCGTTGGTGAATTTTCGAAATCGATCAAGAAAGTCGCGGTGCTAGGCGGCGATGGCAATAAATACATCACGGCTGCAAAACGCGCAGGAGCAGATGTTTATGTGACAGGGGACCTTTATTTCCACGTTGCCCAAGATGCCGAAGCGTTAGGTCTTGCAGTCATAGACCCAGGACACCATGTTGAAAAAGTGATGATCCAAGGAGTCGTCGACTATATGACGCAGCATAGCGGTTTGCAGTGCGAATTCTTGCCATCTGAAGTTGTGACGGAGCCATTTCGATTTAAGTGAGTGTTAAGTTGATGTATTGAAAGACGGACAAAAAAGAAAAGGCATGCTCCCCAGTGGAAGCGTGCCTTTTGCTATTACTGACTTTATTCGCCTACTGGATATGGTTCGATCCGGTCGGACGGTTTCGGGTGTTTGATTTTCGGTAAAATTTTGTTCAAAGGTACAGAACGAGCTAAATCGTGCGTTGAATGGTCTTCTGGGTTGTATTTATCCAAGAATGCCATTACTTCTTTGACGATTGGTGTTGGTGTAGAAGCGCCGGCTGTAATTGCGACAGTCTCGATGCCTTGCAGCCATTCCAGTTTCAACTCTGACAAGTCAGAGATACGGTAAGCGGGTGTGCCTGCGATATCTTGTGATACTTGCGCCAAGCGGTTCGAGTTGTTGCTCATCGGGTCGCCGATCACAATCAGCAAGTCCGCATCGACGGCTTGTGTCGCCACGGCTTCTTGGCGAACTTGAGTAGCCAAGCAAATTTCTTTATGAACTTCCGAATGCGGGAATTTCTCTTTCAAGCGTTCCATCAATTCCACAACATCCCATTGGCTCATCGTCGTTTGGTTAGTGACGATGATTTTTTCGGAATCCAACTCAAGCTTGTTGACATCTTCAACGGTTTCAACAAGATGGACCAAGTCAGGTGCGACGCCGATTGCGCCTTCCGGTTCTGGGTGACCGCTCTTGCCGATATAGATGATCTGGTAGCCGTCAGCCGTTTTTTCACGAATCAAATCGTGCGTTACGGTAACGTCGGGACACGTAGCATCGATTGACACTAAGCCTTTGCGGCGAGCCAGTTCACGCACTTGTGGCGACACGCCGTGGGCAGTGAAAATGACGGTGCCGGTTTCCACTTTTTCCAGAATTTCAAGGCGGTTGCTGCCATCAAGCGTGATGATGCCGTCTTGTTCAAAAGCATCTGTGACGTGTTTATTGTGGACAATCATTCCTAGTATATAGATGGGACGTGGCAAAGTTTCATCCATTGCCGCGTTTTTTGCGATGACCATTGCGTCTACAACTCCATAGCAATAGCCTCGTGGCGATATTTTCATTACTTTCATAACCGCACTTCCTTTCAAAATCATAACTTCATTATAACGGAGACGGCACCGCTTTACAAAAGTTGCAATACGAAATATATGATTTCGTGCTATAATGTCAAGAGCATAAGGAGGGGATTCAATCCCATGACAAAATTTAACGATTACAACTTGAAGCCGTTTATACTAGAAGCGGTAGAAAAATTGGGCTTTAAAGAGCCGACACCAATCCAAAAAGAAATGATGCCACATATATTAAAAGGCAACAGCGCGATTGGACAATCACATACAGGGACAGGGAAAACACATAGTTTCATCATCCCAATCGCTGAACGGATCGACACGAGCCGCCAAGAAGTACAAGCGGTCATCTGTGCTCCGACACGTGAATTGGGTACGCAGATCTACGCAGAAATGATGAAATTAGTCGAAGGATCCGATATTGAAGTGAAAAGCTTTATCGGCGGAACCGACAAACAGCGTTCGATCAATAAATTGAAAACGCAGCCGCATATCGTAATCGGTACGCCAGGCCGTTTAAAAGATTTAGTGAAAGAAAATGCGTTATTGGTGCATACCGGCAAAATTCTTGTCGTTGACGAAGCAGATCTTGCATTCGACCTTGGATTTATCGAAGAAATTGACCAAGTGGCAGGAAAAATGCAGGACCAATTGGAAATGTACGTATTCTCAGCAACGATTCCTGAAAAATTAAAACCGTTCTTGAAAAAATACATGGAATCTCCGGTCCATATCAAAATCGGCGACAAGCGTCCAACTGCAGAAGGCTTGGATTTCTACTTGATTCCTGCCCGCAGCAAGCGCAAAGTCGAGCGTTTGAAAGAAATCATGGGCATCATCAACCCTTATTTGGCGATCATTTTCGTCAATACGAAAACCAACGCGGATTATGTGGCTGGAGAACTTGGCAAAGCAGGAATTCGTGTCGGTCGTGTACACGGGGATTTAGCACCGCGTGAACGCGTGAAAATGATGAAACAAGTACGCGACTTGGAATACCAATACATCGTAGCAACTGATTTAGCTGCTCGCGGCATTGATATTCAAGGCGTCAGCCATGTCATCAACTACGAATTGCCGGAAGACCTTGAATTCTTTATTCACCGTGTCGGCCGTACAGCGCGCGCAGGCATGAAAGGCTTAGCAATCACAATTTTCAATCCGGAAGAAGAAGATGCAATCGTCCGTGTTGAGAAAATGGGCATTCCGTTCCAGCAAAAAGATATCGCGAATGGCGAGTTTGTCGATTTGAAAGATCGCCACAGCCGTAAAAACCGCGTCCGAAAAGTAGATGCAGCGGACGAAAAAGCGAAATCGATGGTTCATAAACCAAAAGCCGTTAAACCGGGATACAAAAAGAAAATGAAGTGGAAAATGGACGAAATCAAAAAAGTGGAACGCCGCAAAAATCGTAAAAAGTAAGGAGTTTTTTCATGTTATTGGGATCACACGTATCAATGAGTGGGAAAAAAATGTTGCTTGGAGCAAGCGAAGAAGCGAGTTCTTATGGTGCGACTACTTTCATGGTATACACGGGCGCGTCGCAGAACACGCGTCGTAAACCGATTGAAGAGTTGAACATTGAAGCGGGTCAGGCGCATATGGCACAGCATGATTTGTCGAATATGATTGTCCATGCTCCGTACATCATCAATATCGCCAATACCTTGAAGCCTGCAACGTTCGAGTTGGGCGTCGAATTTCTCCAAAAAGAAATCGAACGCACAGCTGCACTTGGTGCCAAGCAAATCGTTCTTCATCCCGGCGCACATGTCGGGGCAGGTGTTGAAGCGGGAACCGCGAAAATCATTGAAGGCTTGAACGAAGTCTTGTCACAGGATTTTCCGGTGAACATCGCGCTTGAAACGATGGCTGGCAAAGGCACTGAGATCGGCCGGAACTTTGAAGAGCTGGCAGCGATCATCAATGGAGTAACCCATAACGAACGTTTGTCGGTTTGCTTTGATACGTGCCACACACATGATGCTGGTTATGCTGTCAATGAAGACTTCGACAGTGTATTAGAAGAGTTTGACCGAATAGTGGGCATCGATCGCCTGCAAGTGCTGCACATCAATGACAGCAAAAATGTCCGAGGC
Source organism: Planococcus sp. (in: firmicutes) (assembly GCA_041605655.1). Taxonomy (GTDB): domain Bacteria; phylum Bacillota; class Bacilli; order Bacillales_A; family Planococcaceae; genus Planococcus. Next base: position 24,887 of record JBFIXY010000002.1, read on the forward strand.
GCTGCGAAAGATCGCCACGAAAACATTGGATTTGGTGAGATCGGCTTTCAGGCATTGCACGGCATCGTTCATCATAAACAATTGATGCACGTGCCGAAAATCTTGGAAACGCCGTACGTTGGCAGTGACGCAAAAAATAAAAAAGCGCCATATGCGTTTGAAATTGAAATGTTTAAGACCGGTATCTTTACGCCGGGTGTAATTGAAAACCTGAAAGCGCCTCTTTAAGAGGTGCTTTTTTTGAGCTCAATCGGTTTACAAGCATACCTAGGTGTTTTATACTTTTCTAATGATGTAAATCGTAATCATTATGAATTGGAAAAGAGGCATCCTTTATGAATGCGCCATTGATCGACATACAAAACATCAGTTTTGAATATGAACAGACAAAAGCACTTGAAAACATTTCATTGAAAGTAGAAGAAGGGGATTTTTTAGCCATTCTCGGTCCGAACGGTTCCGGTAAATCGACGTTGCTGAAAATCATGCTCGGTTTGATCAAACCGACAAAAGGCAAAATCGAATTGTTCGGCACGGATTCAAAGAAATTCAAGCACCGTGAATGGATCGGCTACGTCTCACAAAAGTCCAATTCTTTTAATTCCGGATTCCCGGCAACGGTTGAAGAAGTGGTGGCAGGAGGACTTGCTAAAAAATCAGGCTTGTTCCGCAGAATGCCAAAAGATTATAAAGAACAAGTGAAAGAAGCTTTAGAAGCAGTTGGCATGGGATCGTTGCTTGATAAACGCATCAGCGAGCTTTCGGGAGGTCAGCAGCAGCGTGTGTTTATCGCGCGTTCGCTTGTGGCAAAACCGAAAGTACTGATACTTGATGAACCGACAGTCGGCGTCGATCACCAAAACGTCCAATCGTTTTACAATATGCTGGCATCATTGAATCGCGATAAAAATATCACATTAGTTCTCGTTACGCACGACGTCGACACGGTGACGGATAAAATTACCCATGTCGCGTGTTTAAATCAGACCATCCATTTCCACGGCTATAAAGATCAATTGGATACGATGAGCGATGAACAGCGCAAAGCTTGGTATGGCCATTCCGTGCGGAAAATTCATCATGTAGGAGGCGGCCATTGATCATGATCGATGCAATATTCACTTATGAGTTTTTACAAAATGCATTTGCAGCGGGTCTAATTATCGGCATCATTGCGCCGCTTCTCGGCGTGTTTATTGTTGTCCGAAGGCTTTCGCTCATCGCGGATGCGTTAAGCCACGTGACGCTCGCAGGGATTGCCGGCAGCTTGTATTTGAGCCAAAGCGTTGCGGCATTCGCATTGCTCAATCCATTATTTCTCGGCATCGCGGCGTCGGTTTTCGGCTCTGTGTTGATCGAGCGCTTGCGCAATCTATATAAGCATTACGAAGAATTGGCGATTCCAATCATCTTATCAGCCGGCATCGGCTTCGGCGCAATTTTCATCTCACTCGCTGAAGGATTTTCAAGTGATTTATTCGGCTACCTATTCGGTTCTGTGTCGGCAGTCAGCCGTGAAGACCTTGCCATTGTCGCAGGCATCGCCGTCATCGTCTTATTGTTTATAGGCATCTTTTTCAAAGAATTATTCGTTTTGTCATTTGACGATGAGTACGCAAAAGCTTCAGGCCTTCCAGCAAAATGGATTCATTTCATTTTTATGATTGTTACGGCATTGGTGATAGCGGGTTCGATGCGAATTGTCGGCATTTTGCTGGTGTCGTCGTTGATGACGATTCCAGTAGCTACGGCCATGCGCTTATCGAAAAGTTTTAAGGGGACGATTGTTTTGTCGATCGTTTTCGGCGAATTTTCAGTGATTGCCGGACTCTTTACCGCATTCTACTTTAACCTAGCACCAGGCGGCACGATAGTCGTCACGTCCATCGGGTTGTTGCTGTTTGTCATCGGGTTTAAAAAGTTGGCAGTGTCAATGAAAAAGGGGGCAGTCGCATGAATATCGTAAAAGCATGGGACATCTTGAAACAGAACGGTTATAAAGAAACATCGAAACGCACGCAAATATTGGAGTTGTTTTCGCAAGACGACCGCTATTTGACAGCGCGTGATTTGCTGGATGTTATGCAAAAAGATTATCCGAGCATGAGCTTCGATACGGTCTATCGCAATTTGGCGACATTCGTCTCGCTTGGCATTCTGGAAGAAACGGAATTGTCCGGGGAGCGCCATTTCCGCATGCAATGCGAAAGCGATCATCACCACCATCATTTCATCTGCATGGATTGCGGCAAGATCAAAGAAATACCGGTATGTCCGATGGAGATGGCTGGCGCAGCATTGCCGGCATACGAAATCGCCAACCACAAGTTCGAGATCTACGGCAAATGTCCAGCGTGTAAATAAAACCTTTAATAGGTAGAAGATAGACGGAAAGCCGGCTCAGGAGATGAGCCGGCTTTTTGTGTTTTGGTAGTAAGAGTGAGGAGAAGTTAGTTGAACGCGCGTAAATCGTCGCGAGCGCGCGTAAAAAGAATTGACTCCCTACCTGTCAAGTAGACACAAGTTTATCGGCGTTTTTTCGCACATGTAATTGGAGACGGAGAGCCGATTTCACTTCCACTCGAATTTTTTCCAGCCCAAAAACGCTTCTCAAACTAGCCATTGATTTAGTACGCTGTTCAGGCTGCCAGTACTTGCGATTTTCGGTACGTAACCGGTGATGTGCCAAGTTTCAGTTGCGGTCGAGTCTTATTGTAATAAGT
>JBFIXY010000003.1:0-25729 GCA_041605655.1 Planococcus sp. (in: firmicutes)
ATGACCGTAGAGGATGTTAACACGATTAATAAAATGCTGTTGTCGCTGGATTTCTCGGAAGTTCAACGCGTGGAAGGATTGTCCAAAGACCGTGCGGATATCATCATTCCAGCCATTGAAGTCTTTTCGTATTTGATGGAGTACATCAAAGCGGAGGTATTTGCGTTAAGCCGCAAAGGACTGCGGGACGGCGTATTTTACGAGCAGCTGACAAAAGATTTTGACATGGCGATTTTTCCGAACGTTGTCGAAGAAAGTTTTTATGAACTGTCCATCGATTACGACATCAATGTGAAGCATGCTGCACAAGTGAGTACGAATGCCATGATGGTTTTGCATGAACTCGAAAAACACGGCATTGGAACAATCAGTCAAGCAGATGAAAAATTTATCCGGCTGGGCAGTTCTCTGTATAATCTAGGGTCTTATATTGATGCGGAAGCGAGTCATCAACACACGTTTTATTTGCTTGCCAACCGGACGATTGACGGGTTGTTGCATAAAGAACGCATGATTGTGGCGTTGATCGCTTCGTTCAAGAATAAGGAAGTTTTCAAGCGCAACGCTTCGCTCTATCAAGAGTGGTTTGAGAAAGAGGAGTTGGCAAAATACAGCCTATTCGGATCGATCGTTAAACTGGCGTATAGTTTGAATGCCACTAAACGTGATATTGTCCAATCGATTTCTGTAGAGGCTGAAAAGGACGATGTGGTGATTCATATCCTATGCGATAACGATTGGGCGCCGGAACAATACCAGGCGGAAAAACAGAAAAAACATTTAGAAAAACAGCTGAAAAAATCAATTGAGTTAACATTTGATCGTAAAAACTAGCCTCCCTATTCGCTTTCAATAAAGGGAGGCGGTTTTGCATAAAAGGTGGTGGAATATATGGGCACGACCAATAAGCAATTTGTCGATTTAAACAATCCTTCCTATTATAATAACCGCGAGCTTAGTTGGTTAGCGTTCAATGAACGGGTTTTGCAAGAAGCGCTTGATGAACGCAACCCGTTACTTGAGAGGCTAAAATTTTTAGCGATTTTCAGTTCGAATCTGGATGAATTCTTTATGGTCCGTGTGGCGGGACTGCAAGATCAGGTGAAGGTCGGGTTCAATAGGCCGGAAAACAAAGCAGGCATGACACCGCGCTATCAATTGAGGGAAATCGCTAACCGAACGCATCAATTAGTCGATGCGCAATACGAGAAGTTTACGGATGTGCTGCTTCCGCAATTAAAGGATCAAGGCATCCGCTTTCTGAAGATAGACGATTTAAACCCTAAAGAACTGAAAGAAGTAGAAGTCTATTTTGATGAACAGATTTTTCCGGTACTGACGCCAATGGCGATTGAGGCCCATCGCCCTTTTCCAAAATTGCTGAATAAAAGCATTAACTTGGCAATTGTGCTGAAGGACAATAACAAAGAAGCTGAAGTCCGCATCAAAACCGCGATTGTCCAAATGCCTGCAGTGCTGGATCGATTGGTGATAATTGGAGAGAAAGTCGGAAAAGAGCGCATTGTCTTGCTTGAAGCCATCATTAGCCATTTTATCGGCAAGCTCTTTCAGGGCTTTTCCGTTGTGTCTGTCTCGGTGTTCCGCATCACGCGCAATGCCGATATGACGATTCACGAGGAAGGTGCGCGTGATTTGCTGAAAGAGATTGAAAAAGAGCTCAGGAAACGGAAATGGGGCGCCGCGGTACGCCTGGAAGTGCAAAAAGAAGGCGTGGACCCGAACGTATTGGCTTTTCTCATTGATGAACTGGAAATCGGCAATGCAGATGTTTATGAAACCAAAGGGCCGATTGACTTGACCTTATTGTTTGATTTTTATAAGAAAATGGAAAAAACGCATGGCAAGCTTGTATACGAAAACCGCATATCTCAACCTTCTCATGATTTGGATTCCAACGATAATATCTTCGACAAAGTGATGGAACAAGATCTCTTTCTTCACCATCCTTACATATCGTTTGAACCGGTCGTCGAATTTATTGCGGGGGCTGCAGATGATCCTGACGTTTTGGCCATCAAACAAACCTTATACCGGGTTAGTGGAGATTCCCCAATCATCAAAGCTTTGAAACGGGCTGCGGAGAACGGCAAGCAAGTGATGGTGCTTGTGGAATTAAAAGCCCGTTTTGATGAAGAGAACAACGTCTATTGGGCAAGAGAGTTGGAACAGGCAGGCTGTCACGTAATCTATGGCATGAAACACTTGAAGACGCACAGCAAAATCACCTTGGTGGTGCGCAAGAAGAATGATAAAATCGAGCGCTTTGTCCACTTGGGAACCGGCAATTACAATGATCAGACAGCGAAAATTTATACAGATATGAGCTTATTCACTGCGAAAAAAGAGTTCGGAGTCGACGCTACCAACTTTTTCAATTATTTGAGCGGCTATACCGAAGCGCCGGAATTTCATCATTTATCGGTCGCACCATTTACGATACGCCAGGACTTTATGCGCTTGATTGGTGAAGAAATCGATTGCCATAAGAAATACGGCACTGGCCGCATCATTGCGAAGATGAATTCATTGACCGATAAAACTTTGATCAAACGCTTGTATGAAGCTTCGATTGCAGGCGTCCAAATTGACTTGGTTGTTAGGGGAATTTGCTGTTTGCGCCCGGGGATCAAAGGAGTCAGCGAAAATATTCGCGTTCGCAGCATTGTGGGCAGGCTTCTTGAACATAGCCGTGTCTATTATTTCCATCAAAATGGCAAAGAGAAGATGTTCTTATCATCTGCTGATATGATGACGCGTAATATGGAGAACCGTATTGAAATCCTGTTCCCGGTCTATGAAGCCAAGATTAAAGCAGAGATCAAACACATCCTGCTCATTGCGTTAAAAGACAATGTCAAAGCCCGTGAACAAGACAATGAAGGCAAATACGCATACGTCAAACGCAAAGAAGGGGAACAAGAAACCAACTCCCAGCTCATTCTCTATAATGAAGCTTATCAAGTCCGAGAAGACGAAGAGTAAGCAGTTTTTTGCTGAGCACGGGCGAAAAAAAACAGCATTTGTTGTATAGTTGAAGGAGCTTAGAACAACAGGGGAATAGGTGAAAACAGAATGGGTTATTTGATTACATTAGAAGGCGGAGAAGGCTCTGGCAAAACGACCATTTTAAAATTAATGGCAGACATTCTCGAACAGCAAGGACATCAAATCGTTTGCACGCGAGAACCAGGCGGTATTGAAATTGCTGAACAGATTCGCCAAGTTATTCTGGACCGCAATAATTCGACGATGGATCCACGCACCGAAGCGCTCCTTTACGCAGCGGCACGCCGGCAGCATCTAGTCGAGAAAGTTATTCCAGCGATAGAAGCCGGGAACATTGTGTTATGTGATCGTTTTATCGATAGCAGTTTAGCATACCAAGGGCATGCGCGAGGCATTGGCATCGAGGAAATTTATACAATCAATAAATTCGCAATTGATGATCATATGCCGGATTTGACCTTGTATTTTGATATTGAACCGCAAGCGGGGCTTGCTCGAATTGAAAAAGATGCAGGACGGGAAGTCAACCGGCTGGATGTGGAATCGATGAAATTCCACGAAACTGTCCGTGAAGGGTATCAATTGCTCGTTCAGCAGTATCCGGAACGCATCCAAGTTATTGACGCTAGTAAGAGCATCGAGAACGTATTAGCCGACGCTCTTGCCATTGTAGCGAATTTTATCGAAGTACAGAAGAACTGAGAACTTGCTGGAAAGATATTCAGCGTCAGTATTTGTTCATGTTATAATAGAAGGAAATAGAAGACATTTCTCAAGGGAGTGAGTGCTGATGAAACTCGTCGTAGCTGTTGTACAAGATCAAGATAGCAACCGTCTATCCAATGCGTTAACGAAAAATGATTTCCGGGCTACTAAGCTTGCCAGTACGGGAGGATTTTTACGCTCAGGAAATACGACCTTCCTCATCGGTGTTGATGACGGACTTGTACCGAAATTGATGGATTTGATCCGTGATAATTGTCGTGCACGCGAGCAAATGGTAGCACCAGTTTCTCCGATGGGCGGCAACGCCGATTCGTATATCCCATATCCGGTGGAAGTAGAAGTGGGCGGAGCAACAATCTTTGTGTTGCCAATCGAACAATTCCACCATTTCTAAACCATGCAATTATATTTCGCCGGATGTCTCATGCCGGTATATGACAAGCCCGTGCTCCATTTGGAACACGGGGTTTTTTACAAAGTAAGAATGTAGGTGACAGTATGCAAAAAACAATTCCAGAACTACAGGAAATTCAACCTGTGGTCATGAAGAGGCTCCAAGGCGCATTTGAAAAAGACCGACTTGCTCATGCGTACCTTTTTGAAGGTCCGGCCGGTTCTGGCTTGACCGAAATTACGCATTTTTTTGTTAAGTTATTATTATGTGAGACGCCTTCGCAAAATGTTCCATGTGAAACATGTCGGAGTTGCCGTCTATACAATACAGGAAACCATCCGAACATTGTCTTTATCAAACCGGATGGACAAAACATCAAAATCGATCAAATCCGTGAGTTAATTTACAATATGAATAAAACAGGCTTTAGTTCAGGCCGCAAAATATATGTAATCGAAGAAGCGGACCGAATGAACAATGCATCAGCCAACGCGTTGTTGAAATTTTTAGAGGAACCGGAATTCAATGTAACGGCAATTTTGCTGACGGAGCGGGTCAACGCCATCATGTCGACGATCCGTTCGCGCTGCCAGTTGGTGTCTTTTCAGCCGCTGTCGCGCCCGAAGATGATTGAGCAATTGCTTGAAGGTGGCATGACAGGATCAATGGCAGCGACGGTCAGCATGCTGACACAGAGCATAGATGAAGCAATCGAGTTGAGTACGGACGAAGCATTCATCCAACAACGCAAAACTGTGTTAAAATTAATGGAAGTTGTCAATGGCAACGTCCATGAAGCTCTTTTGTTGTTGCAAGCGGAATGGCTACCGCTGTTCAAGGAAAAAGAAGATGCCGAAAGAGGGCTGGACATGTTATTATTTGCATATCGGGACATCGCTTCGGCAAAGGCGGATCTTGAAACCGCGCGAACGTATCCGGATATGGAACAAACTTGGAAGCAGATGGCGCTTCAGCGTTCTTTTTCGGTATTGTCTAAGCAATTGCAAGCCATTTTATGGTCGAAACAGCAATTGCCGCGCAATATGAATCGAACGCTGCTGATGGAGCAATTGGTGCTAAATCTGCAGGAGGGGTAAGCGAGTGTATAATGTCATAGGTGTCCGCTTTAAAAAAGCGGGTAAAATATATTATTTTGACCCAGGTGAATTTACGATTGAAAAAGATGATTACGTCATCGTGGAAACTGCTCGGGGAGTCGAGTACGGCAAAGTGGTCGTACCGATGAAGTCTGTCGAAGAAAACGATGTTGTGCTGCCGCTTAAACAAGTGGTGCGCGTAGCAAGCGATCGCGATCGACAACAAGTGGAAGAAAATCGTCTAGAAGCGGGACGTGCTTTTGAAATGGGCACGGACAAGATTGAAGAGCATAAGCTTGACATGAAACTTGTCGATGTAGAATATACATTCGACCGCAATAAAGTCGTCTTTTATTTTACGGCTGAAGGGCGCGTCGATTTCCGCAATTTAGTAAAAGACTTGGCATCGATTTTCCGGACGCGCATCGAACTTCGTCAAATCGGCGTGCGCGACGAAGCGAAAATGCTCGGCGGCATCGGACCTTGTGGCCGTATGCTATGTTGTTCGACATTTCTTGGAGATTTTGAGCCGGTCTCGATCAAAATGGCGAAAGACCAGAATTTGTCGCTCAACCCGTCGAAAATTTCAGGCTTGTGCGGACGACTCATGTGCTGCTTGAAATATGAAAACGATGAGTATGAAACGGCGAAGAAAGAAATGCCGGATGTTGGCAGCCGCGTCGGAACGCCGGATGGCGACGGTCGTGTTGTGAGCATGAACATTCTAGAGCGCGTATTGAAAGTTCGTTTAGCTGAGCAAGAACAAACACTTGAATATGCATTAAGTGAGATAATGGACCAAGGAACGAGAGCGTGAGGTGGTTTAAGTGAAAGATAAGAATTTTTTAGATACAGTCATGGAATTTGAGCAACAACTGGAATCGATGCAAGAGCAGTTCCGGGAGTTGAAATCGGTCGTGGCACATACGATGGAAGAGCATCATGCGTTGCAACTGGAAAATCATCACCTGCGCGCCCGTCTAGATGAACTCCATCAGGCGGTGCCGGAAGCGGTGGTAGATCCGGTGAAGTTGAAAAAAGCAGTGATGGATATTGGCGAAGGCTATGATAACCTAGCCCGCCTGTATCATGAAGGCTACCATGTCTGCAATGTGCATTTCGGCAGTTCGAGAAAAGGCGACGATTGCCTGTTTTGTTTATCTTTTTTAAACAAGCAAAATTAAAACCTGATTTGCATCAAGCAATCAGGTTGACCAATATGAAAGGCTTCCGACACCTTATGTGGCGGCAGCCTTTTGTTATGTAAGAGGAGTTGGACAGATGTTAGTGGACGACGAAAGGCTCGATTATTTATTAGCGGAAGACTTGCGGATCATTCAAAGTCCATCCGTATTTTCCTTTTCACTGGATGCGGTATTATTGGCGCGCTTTGCGTATGTACCATTAAAGCGCGGGAAAATCGTGGATTTGTGTACCGGTAATGGCGCAATTCCGTTGTTTCTCAGTGCCCGCACCGAAATGCCGATCATTGGGGTTGAGTTGCAGGAACGGCTTGCCAATATGGCGAAGCGCAGCATCAGCTATAATGAATTGGAACACCGCATTGAAATCATCCAGGGCGATGTCAAAGAAATTCCGGCACAGCTCGGCATTGAAAAATTCGATGTGGTGACCTGCAATCCTCCATATTTTCCTGCCCATGAAATGAGCGATAAAAACATCAGTGAGCATATGGCAATTGCCCGCCATGAATTGCATTTGACGTTGGATGAATCGGTCGCTGCCGCAAGCAAATTATTGAAACAAGGCGGCAAGGCAGCGTTTGTTCACCGGGCTGGCCGCCTGATTGATATCATTACGGCGATGCGCGCCAATCGGCTAGAACCGAAACGCGTAAGGCTTGTTTATCCGAAAGCCGGTAAAGAAGCCAATACATTATTGATCGAAGGCATCAAAGACGGCAAACCGGATTTGAAAATCTTGCCGCCGTTGATTGTCTATGGTGATGATGGGGAATATACAGAAGAAGTGAGAGCGTTGTTGTATGGCGACCGATAAGCATTATTTCTACGTGCTTGAATGCAGTGACGGTTCTTATTACGCAGGGTATACGAACGATTTGGAGAAACGCCTGGAAGCCCATAATACGGGGAAAGGCGCAAAATATACACGGGCAAGAGGTCCATCTGCTGTGATTCACCAAGAGCAGTTTGATACAAAACCTGACGCGATGAAAGCGGAATATGCCTTCAAGCAATTGTCGAAACCGAAAAAAATCCGCTATATCGCGGACAGCAAGGAGGAAGGCAAATGAAATCGCAAAAAAGTTTCCAAGAAGAACAAGCAACTTTGTATCTCGTGGCGACGCCGATCGGTAATCTAGAAGACATGACCGTACGCGCGATTCGAATTTTAAACGAAGTCGCTGTCATTGCAGCCGAAGATACGCGCAATACGAAAAACCTTTGTAATTATTTCGATATCCAGACGAAGCTTGTCAGCTATCACGAACACAACCAAGAGAGTGGCGGCTATAAAATCTTGTCGTATTTGCGGGAAGGGAAATCGGTGGCGTTAGTCAGTGATGCTGGCATGCCGTGTATTTCAGATCCGGGGGAAGACATCGTCAAACGTGTGCTTGAAGAAGATTTTCCGGTCGTACCGGTGCCGGGTGCCAATGCAGCACTTAGCGCATTGATCGCTTCAGGCATTGCACCTCAACCGTTTTTGTTTTACGGGTTTTTGTCGAGAGGCAAAAAAGACCGTTTGGCGGAATTAGAGGATTTAAATCAAAAGCAAGAAACGCTTTTATTTTATGAAGCGCCGCACCGCTTGAAAGACAGTTTGAAAAGCATGCAAAAAGCGTTCGGGGATGAACGAAGAATCGTGTTAGCGCGTGAAGTGACAAAGAAATTTGAAGAATTTCTGCGCGGCACCATTGCGGAAGCTGTAGAATGGGCCGATGCAAATACGGTGCGCGGCGAATTTTGCATCGTTGTCGAAGGCAATGCCACCCCGGATGTAGTGGAAACAGAAAAGTGGTGGACCCATTTGCCGATTGCTGAACATGTAGCTGAAGTGATGGAAAAGAAAGATGTATCGTCAAAAGAAGCGATCAAAGAAGTGTCTGTGGAGCGGGGACTTGCCAAACGGGAAGTTTACCAAGCCTATCATATATAAAAAAACCGGAGTGCATGGGCACTCCGGTTTTTTTTATAGTACGGACTGATTTTATTTTTTCAAGTTGCCTTGAATTTCTTTGACAAGCATTTCTGCGCCTTCAGAACTCAAAATCAGTTTCCCGCCTACAAGTTGCATGTTTTCATCCGACACTTCGCCAGTAACAGCACAAGTCATATTCGGCAAATACTTTTTCAAGATAATTTTGTCGTCATCCACATAAATCTCCAAAGCGTCTTTTTCAGCAATTCCTAACGTGCGGCGAAGTTCGATTGGAATAACCACTCGTCCTAGCTCGTCTACTTTACGTACAATACCTGTTGATTTCATATAATTCTCTCCCCTCAAATTTTCCGTTTGTATTCGCCAAAATTCGACAATTACCACTTCTTGTAATAAATCATACCAAGTAATGACAATTCGGTCAATGAAAAACTATCGAAAATATAATAAAATTTGTAAAAATACGACGCTAAATTGTCAAAAAAGCATATTCGTATCCAATTATTTCAATAAAAATAAAATTATTCTTGATTTTTTGCAATGCATAATTATTACAATTATCAGATTTTGTCGAATTTGCATTCCGATATGAATGATTGTACAAAATTGGCTTGTTCGTTAAAATAAGAACTATACAAAAAAACTGGAGGAATTTTTCGTGACTGCTAAAAACAACACTTATTATTTAACGACCCCGATTTATTATCCAAGCGGAAAATTCCACATTGGAACGGCGTATACAACTGTCGCTTCTGATGCGATGGCTCGCTATAAACGTTTGAAAGGTTTCGATGTCCGTTTTCTGACAGGAATGGACGAGCATGGACAGAAGATTGAGGAAAAAGCGCAAGAAGCTGGAAAAGCGCCTCAAGCTTATGTAGACGAAATGGCGGAAGCAGCGAAACACGTATGGTCCGTCATGGATATCAGCTACGACGACTTTATCCGTACGACAGAAGAGCGCCATAAAAAGAGTGTTGAAAAAATATTCAAGACGTTTTTGGATAATGGCGACATTTATAAAGGGGAATACGAAGGCTGGTATTGTACACCGTGCGAGTCTTTCTATACAGAAGGCCAGCTTGTTGACGGCAAATGTCCGGACTGCGGACGTCCTGTCCATAAAGTGAAAGAAGAATCGTATTTCTTCAATATGAAGAAGTACGCAGATCGCTTGTTGGATTATTACGAAAATCATGTGGAATTTATCGAACCGGAATCACGCAAAAATGAAATGATCAATAATTTCATTAAACCGGGTCTTGAAGACTTATCGGTATCTCGTACATCGTTTGACTGGGGCATCCCGGTTCCTGGAGATCCGAAACACGTTATTTATGTATGGGTGGATGCGTTATCAAATTACATTACGGCACTGGGCTACGGTTCTGAAGACGATTCGCTATTTAATAAGTACTGGCCAGCAGATGTCCACGTCGTCGGCAAAGACATTGTGCGGTTCCACACAATTTACTGGCCGATTTTCTTGATGGCGCTCGAATTGCCATTGCCGAAGAAAATTTTCGCTCATGGCTTTATCATGATGAAAGACGGCAAAATGTCGAAGTCGAAAGGCAATGTCGTGTATCCGGAAATGTTGGTAGAGCGCTACGGCCTGGATGCAACACGTTATTTCTTGTTGCGTGAACTGCCATTCGGTTCAGACGGAGTGTTCTCTCCGGAATCATTTGTGGAACGGACAAACTATGATTTAGCGAATGATCTCGGCAACTTATTAAATCGTACGGTATCGATGATCAATAAATACTTCGATGGCGAGGTTCCGCAAATTAAAGGACATGTAACCGAATTTGACGCTACGCTTCAACAAGTGGCGAAACGCACAGTCGAGGTCTATGAGGAGCATATGGAGAAAATGCAATTCAGCATCGTGTTGAGCGAAGTCTGGACATTGATATCGCGTACGAATAAATATATAGATGAAACTCAACCATGGGTTTTGGCAAAAGATGAAAATTCAAAAGAAGAGTTAGCATCGGCAATGGCTCATTTGGCAGAAAGCTTGCGCATGGCAGCAGTTATGTTGCAGCCGTTCTTGCCGAATGCTCCGAAGCAAATTGTGGAGCAGCTTGGTTTGACTGAAGATGCGCTGGCGTGGGAGACGTTAGAGCATTTCGGTTATATTTCAGAAGGCGTCAAAGTTGTAGCTAAAGGAACACCGATTTTCCCACGTCTTGAAGTAGAGCCGGAAGTGGCTTATATTCGTGATCAAATGCGCGGGGGTGCGGCACCTGCCGAAGAAGAGCCGCAAGTGGAAGAGTTGCCCGCGCAAGAGCCGGAGATCAGCATTGATGACTTTATGAAAGTGGACCTTCGAGCTGCAACCGTCATTGCTTGCGAGCCCGTTCCTAAAACATCGAAATTGCTGAAATTGCAAGTCGATATGGGGTATGAACAGCGCCAAGTGGTGTCAGGCATAGCTGAACATTATAAGCCGGATGAACTAGTTGGAAAAAAAGTAGTGGTAGTCGCTAACTTGAAGCCAGTTAAATTGCGCGGTGAATTGTCCCAAGGCATGATTTTAGCCGGGGAAAAAGACGGATTCTTAACACTTGCAGCGGTTGATGAGAAACTGCCGAACGGTGCAAAAATAAAATAAAAAGTGAACGAACCGCTCTCCTTTGAATTGGGAGAGTGGTTTTTAAGTTGGGTTTTTTTAGGTGATAATAAGCCATATGACATATAAGGAGTGCAATTTGTTATACAAATGTAATGCTAGTGTGAAGAAAGACACGGAAAAAACAATTAGAATTAGGTTTAATGTGAGGAGAATGCTTTATGTTCATTGATACCCATGTACACTTGAATGCTGACCAATACGATGAGGACTTACAAGAAGTCATCAATCGCGCATTGAATAGCAATGTTACAAAAATGATCGTCATTGGTTTTGATCGTAAAACGATCAAGCGAGCGATTGCGCTTGCTGACCAATACGAATTCATATATGCAGTAGTCGGATGGCATCCAGTTGACGCTATCGATTGCACCGAAGAAGATTTGCTCTGGATTGAAGAGTTGGCGGCGCACGAGAAAGTTGTTGGAATCGGAGAAACCGGTCTGGATTACCATTGGGACAAATCACCGAAAGATATTCAACAAGAAGTGTTCCGGAAACAGATTCACCTTGCGAAAAAAGTGAAGTTACCGATTATCATCCATAACCGAGAAGCGACCGAAGATGTGCTGCGGATCTTGAAAGAAGAAGGCGCAGAGGAAGTCGGAGGCGTGATGCATTGTTACGGCGGCAGCGTAGAAACTGCACGTGAAAGCATTGCGATGAACTTCATGATTTCTCTTGGAGGACCCGTGACATTCAAAAATGCCAAAAAACCAAAAGAAGTGGCTGAAGCCATTGCATTGGAGCATCTTTTGATTGAAACAGATGCCCCGTACTTGGCGCCGCATCCGTATCGCGGAAAACGCAACGAACCATCTTATGTTCCACTTGTCGCGGAAGAAATCGCCCGACTGAAAGGCATTTCAATAGAAGAAGTGGCAAACGCCACGACGAAAAATGCCGAGCAATTTTTCAAGCTAACATAAAATCAGCCCGACGACGTTGAATCGTTTGGTTTGACGTCTTGAATTCGGGTCTTTATAATCACTCAAGTGAAAGAGGAGGAGTTATTTTTGACGAAGTTATCATTTAATGGAAAGTCTGGAAATGCGTTGAAGGGTAAATCGATTCTTGTCGCTATCGCCACAGTTTTGATGTTTGCAGCTGTTTTAACGTTCGCAGTATACGAGGGAACGAAGAACACCGTAACCATTACAGCTAATGGCGAAATGACAAAAGTGAAAACCCACGCAAAAACAGTAGGGGCTTTCTTGAAAGAGCAGGAAATCAAAATTTCCGAACATGATTTTTTAAGTCACACCGCCGATACGGCGATTGATAAAGATATAGCGCTCGAATTTGAACAGGCAATGGAATACACGGTGAATGTCGATGGCCAAAAAACTGCGGCATGGACTACAAATAATACCGTACGAGAAGTTCTTGAAAAAGCAGCTATTGATATTACTGAACACGATAAAGTGTCACCTGGGTTAGATGAGAAAATAGATGCGGATACAGCTGTTTCTGTAGAAAAAGCTTTCGAGGTTACAATCCTTGATGGTTTACAAGAGAAAAAAGCATGGTCCACTTCGACTACGGTCGCTGACTTTTTAAAGCAAAACAAGATTTCTTTAAGCGAACTTGATCGAGTTGAAACGGGAATGGATGAAATGGTCCTTCCAAACTCAGAAGTTAAAGTTGTTCGCGTAGAAAAGGTCACCGATGTAGTTGAGGATTCTGTAAAGTTTGCTGTTGAAACGAAGAAAGATTCTTCTATTCTAAAAGGCAAAGAAAAAGTCGTCCAAAAAGGTGAAAATGGCGTCGTTTCAAAAACGTATGAAGTGATCAAAGAAAATGGCAAAGAAGTAAAACGTGAGCTTAAGAGCGAAAAAGTAGTACAAGAACCGAAAAAGCAGCTGACAGCTGTTGGCACAAAAGTGGTCGTTGCAAGTGTATCGCGTGGGGTGAAGTCGAACGCGAAAGCACCGACGCCAAAAGCGGTTGCACCTAAAACCGCTTCAACAAAAGCACCGGCACCGCAACAAGCTTCAGTAAAGGCATCAGCACCAGCTGGCAGAACATTAATGGTTTCTGCTACAGCTTATACTGCAAGCTGCACAGGATGCTCAGGCATTACGGCTACAGGCATTAATTTAATCGCGAATCCTGGATTGAAAGTGATCGCTGTAGACCCGAACGTAATACCATTAGGTTCTAAAGTGTATGTGGAAGGCTATGGCTATGCTATTGCCGGAGACACAGGCGGCGCAATCAAAGGCAATAAAATCGATTTGTTCATGGCTAACCGCTCGGCGGCTCTCGCTTTCGGACGTCAACAAGTCAAAGTAACCGTTTTAAACTAATGCAATACGCTGAAGGCTTTCCTGGGGGCTCCCTGGGAAAGCCTTTTACATGTTTGGCGACACAGGTGTAGAATAGAAGGAAACTTCGGCAGAAGACTTCGAGTCGTTCATTGCCAGCTACGGGAAGAAATTTAATGCTTGAAATGAGGAGTACGAATGAAAATAAAAGAAATTATTGTGGTGGAAGGGAAAGACGATACAGTGGCTGTCAAAAGGGCAGTTAATGCTGACACCATCGAGACGAACGGTTCCGCAATAACTAAATCGACACTTGAACAAATAGCGCATGCTCAGAAAAAGCGGGGGGTCATCGTTTTTACCGATCCGGATTATCCGGGCCGACGAATCCGTGCTATCATTGAAGAACATGTGCCGACTGTCAAACATGCGTTTTTAGCGAAAGAAAAGACCATTGCTAAAAATGGCAAAGGTCTTGGCATCGAACATGCGGCAGATGAGGACATCCGTGAAGCATTATCAGCGGTCTATACGCCATTCCAAAACGGCGAAGCACCTGAAATAACAATGGAAGATTTGATAGATGCAGCATTAGTCGCAAATCCGCGTGCAAAAATGCGGAGAACCCGTCTTGGCGAATTGCTGCAGATTGGCTATACCAATGGCAAACAACTGCAAAAAAGACTGCACATGTTCGGCATCACGAAACAGCAATTTATCGAAGCGGTCATCGCTTTAAACCAGGAGGAACACGAATGAACAAAGATATAGCAACACCGATTCGCACACAGCAGATCATGACGAAGTATGGTTTGACCGTCAAAAAGAGCTTGGGTCAGAACTTTTTAATCGACCCGAATATCCTGCGCAAAATTGTCGGTAAAGCAGAATTGACGAAAGAATCAGCTGCCATAGAAATCGGTCCGGGAATCGGCGCGTTAACTGAACACTTGGCGCGCACCGCAGGAAAGGTATTGGCGTTTGAAATTGATCAGCGTCTACTGCCTGTGCTTGAAGATACGTTATCGCCTTACGATAACATCTCTATCATCCATTCAGACATCCTTAAAGCCGATGTAGAGGCGGCCATAGAGAAAGAACTGGCGGGCTACAAAGACATCGTAGTGGTGGCGAATCTGCCGTATTACGTGACAACGCCGATTATTATGAAATTATTACTGGAAAAGTTGCCGATTCGCGGGCTTGTAGTAATGTTGCAAAAAGAAGTTGCCGAGCGTATCACTGCAAAACCAGGCACTAAAGCGTACGGATCACTGTCGATAGCAATTCAATATTATACCGATGCAGAAATGGCGCTGACTGTACCGAAGACGGTATTTATGCCGCAGCCGAATGTGGATTCTGCGGTCATCCGGATGAACAAGCTTCCGGAACCTCGGGTAAAAGTCATCGACGAAGATTTCTTCTTTACCGTGACACGCGGGTCTTTTGTGCAACGGCGCAAAACCATTTTGAACAACTTGCAAAGCGCAATGCCGAATGGCAAAGAAAAGAAAGAGTCGATTTTAGAAGCACTAGAAGCAGCGGGAATTGAGCCTGCAAGGCGCGGTGAAACTTTATCGATAGAAGAATTTGGATTGTTGGCGGACAAATTGCACCCTTATTTCGCACAATAAGGGAGAATCTGTTACAAAAATGGCACATATCGACCGCTTTTCATGATATTTCGAATAAAAAAATATTGACATTCTCAGTAGAACGCTGATAAAATAAGAAATTTGCTTGACTAAAGTGTCGAAATCTGTTAAAGTTTGTCTATAGTGAGGTGTAGACAAATGCCCAAAACTTTGGCGGATATTAAAAAGTCGTTAGACCTGCATTTAGGAAAGCGATTACTTTTGAAGGCAAACGGAGGACGCAAGAAAACGGTCGAACGCGCCGGAATCCTGCGCGAAACGTACCACTCCGTGTTCGTAATTGAGCTTGATCAAGATGAACATGCATTTGAACGCGTATCTTATAGTTACGCAGACATCTTAACGGAAGCAGTAGAAATTACTGTGTATGAAGGAACAGAAGACGCACTTGTTGTTAAATAATTGAACTATATCCATAACTTTATGTGAAAACTCATTGCCTGTTGCGCTCAACAGATGATGAGTTTTTTTGTTTATTCGCCCCAATTCTCCTCAAGCGGGTCCCGTGTGTTAAAATAGTTTTCATTAGACTATAAAAGGAGGCAGTGGGATGCTCTACGTAAAGGCACCTGCCAAAATAAACTTAACTCTGGATGTATTATATAAGCGGCCAGACAATTACCATGAAATTGAAATGATCATGACGACCGTTGATTTAGCTGACCGAATCGGCTTGAAAGCGACAGAAAGTGGTATACATATTGAATCAGCAGACCGTTTTGTGCCGAGTGACTCGCGCAATCTAGCGTATCAGGCTGCAAAGTTGCTGAAGGATACATTCAACATTAAATCAGGCGTCATCATTTCACTCGAAAAACAGATTCCAGTAGCAGCAGGGCTTGCGGGTGGAAGCAGTGACGCTGCAGCAACGCTAAAAGGCCTTAACCAATTATGGCAATTGAACTTGTCGCTAGACGAACTGGCCGAATTAGGCGCGAAAATCGGTTCTGATGTGTCCTTCTGTGTGTATGGAGGCACGGCGCTCGCGAAAGGCCGCGGTGAAATCATTGAACACTTGCCAGCGCCGCCGCATTGTTGGGTCGTTTTAGCGAAACCGACCATCGGTGTCTCGACAGCGGACGTATATGGCGCATTCAATCCAGACAAAGCCCATCATCCGGAGACAGGAAAAATGATCGAGGCACTTGAACAAGGTGATTACCAGGGGATGTGTGATCATTTAGGCAATGCACTTGAAAGTGTAACGCTCGACATGCATCCGGAAGTCGCTCAAATCAAAGAGCAAATGAAGAAATTCGGCGCTGATGCCGTGTTGATGAGCGGCAGTGGACCGACTGTCTTTGGACTGGTTCAGCAAGAAGCGCGGATTCCACGCATCTACAATGGACTGCGCGGCTTTTGTGGCGAAGTTTACGTTGTGCGTCTAATCGGTGAACGGGATACACTTGCCTAAAAGCGTACATTTATGGTAAGTTTTCTATAAATTATTCGTGTTTAGGAGAGTGTAAAATGAAGTGGAAGCGCAGTGAACGGTTAGTTGATATGACACATTACCTTTTGGACCGCCCACACAAGCTCATCCCGCTGACTTATTTTTCAGACCTTTACGATTCGGCCAAATCCTCTATTAGCGAGGATCTGGGAATCATCAAAGAAACGTTTGAAGAACGGGGGATCGGCTTGTTGATGACAGTGCCGGGAGCGGCAGGCGGCGTTAAATACGTACCGAAGCTCCATGCAGATGAAATCAAAGGCATTATGGCCGAATTGATCGAAGAACTGGGTCATTCCGATCGGCTATTACCTGGCGGCTATCTTTATATGACAGACGTTTTAGGCAATCCGGGAATTATGAACCGAGTAGGCAAAGTGTTTGCTACGGCATTCGCTGATGAAAAAATCGATGTTATTATGACGGTGGCAACAAAAGGCATTCCAATTGCACATGCGATTGCCCGTCATTTGAACGTACCGGTTGTCATCGTACGCAGAGACAGCAAAGTGACAGAAGGATCGACTGTTAGCATCAACTACGTATCCGGTTCTTCACGCCGCATCCAAACGATGGTCTTGTCCAAGCGCAGCATGAAAAGCGGTCAACGGGTGTTGATCACGGACGACTTTATGAAAGTCGGCGGAACGATGAATGGCATGAAAAACCTCTTAGAAGAATTTGATTGCACATTGGCCGGTGTCGCGGTGCTTGTCGAGGCCCAGCACTCGGATGAACAGCTCGTGGAAAAATATTTATCGCTGGTGAAATTACACGAAGTCAGTGAAAAAGAGCGGACCATCGCGTTAAAAGAGGGAAACTATTTTACTAATGGAGGTTTTTGATATGAAATTTGTAGCAACGGACAAAGCAGCAGCCGCTATCGGACCTTATTCACAAGGCGTTATTGCAGGAAACCTGTTTTACAGCTCAGGTCAAATTCCATTAACGCCGGCTGGCGAAATGGTTGAAGGCACAATCGGCGAACAAGCCCACCAAGTCTTTGCTAATTTGCAGGCAGTGTTGGCTGAAGCGGGCTCGTCCTTAGGGCAAGTCATAAAGACAACCGTGTTTATTAAAGATATGAACGATTTTGCAGAATTGAACGAAGTGTACGCTTCTTATTTTGGCAGCCACAAGCCGGCGCGCTCAACTGTCGAAGTGGCGCGTTTGCCAAAAGACGCTAAAGTTGAAATCGAAGTCATCGCATTGACGGAGAAGTAATTTCCCTATCATAAATCAAGCTGCCGAGAATTCTCGGCAGCTTTTTTCTTTGAATTTTGCTAAATTCTTCACAATCGTGCTCCATATCACCCAAAATCAGTGCGCGACTCCTAATTAATTAATTTTTCTAATAAATAATGTAATTTTAAAAGGAGTTTAGTCCTTAGAAGCGAATAAGTTAAATAGCACTAAAAAAGCATCTTAGATGAGAGGTGGTGAGAATATGGAAGTAACTGATGTTAGGCTTCGCCGCGTCCAAACCGATGGCCGTATGCGGGCAATCGCTTCCATCACGCTCGACAACGAGTTCGTCGTGCATGATATCCGGGTAATTGACGGCAATGAAGGACTTTTTGTCGCTATGCCGAGTAAACGCACACCGGACGGAGAATTCCGGGACATTGCGCATCCAATCAATTCGGGGACCCGCAATAAATTACAGGAAGCCATTTTGGCTGCGTACGAACAAAGTGAAAATGAGCCGATTTTCGAAGAAGCCGGCGTATAATTGTTAGACCTCAGGAGCCTTCTGTCATTAGAATAGGCTCTTTTTTTATTGGGCCGCTTTTTGTCATCGTATTGTCATGCCTAGAAACCTTGAAAAATCAAGGTTTTTCCGCTATAGTCAAGAAGGAAATAGTGACAAGATCTACTATAGAGAGAAAATAGATAATACATTTACTTAAAGGAGGAGTATCCAGATGACCAATACATATGCAGTGATTTTAGCAGCAGGGCAAGGAACGCGCATGAAATCGAAGCTTTATAAAGTGCTTCACCCTGTTTGCGGCATGCCGATGGTGGAACATGTAGCGAATAACGTCAGCCGGTTAGGTGTAGAAAAAATCGTGACGATCGTTGGCCATGGCGCAGAAAAAGTGCAGGAACAGCTTGGCGCGAAAAGTGAATATGCGCTTCAAGAAGAGCAGCTTGGAACGGCACATGCGGTCCAGCAAGCGACTCCGTTGATTGAAGGACTGCCAGGAACGACATTGGTTGTTTGTGGGGACACTCCGTTAATCCGTACGGAAACGATGGAATACTTGCTAGCGCACCATAAAGAACAAGGGGCAAAAGCGACGATTTTAACAGCGATTGCAGACAATCCGACAGGCTACGGCCGCATCATCCGTGATGAAACGGGCGGCGTTGCGAAAATCGTTGAGCAAAAAGATGCTTCTGCTGATGAGCAGCAAGTGAAAGAAATCAATACTGGAACGTATTGCTTTGATAACGAAGCTTTGTTTGAAGCGTTGAAATTGGTTTCGAATGATAATTCACAAGGCGAATACTACTTGCCGGATGTGATTGAAATTCTTCAAAAGCAAGGCGAAGTGGTTGCAGCTTATGCTACGGACAGTTTTGAAGAAACGCTAGGCGTTAATGACCGTGTTGCGTTGAGTGAAGCAGAGCGCTTTATGCGTTCACGCATTGCGGAAAAACATATGAGAAATGGCGTCTCAATTATTGATCCTGCGACAACTTATATCGGTGCTGATGTAGAAATCGGCCGCGACACGGTGCTTCAACCGAATGTTATGCTCGAAGGTCGTACAGTTATCGGGGAAGATTGCTTCGTTTCTTCCGGCACAACGATTTCGAACAGCACAATCGGCGACCGCACGAGCATTCGTTCATCACATGTATACGATAGCTCGGTTGGACAAGATGCAGCAGTCGGACCATTTGCGCATTTGCGTCCGGAATCGGATCTGGGTGACAAAGTGAAAATCGGTAATTTTGTTGAAGTGAAAAAAGCCACACTCGGCACGAACAGCAAAGTCTCTCATTTGAGCTATATCGGAGACGCGAAAGTCGGCACGAACGTCAATATCGGCTGCGGCACCATTACAGTCAATTATGACGGGAAAAATAAATTCCTGACTACTATTGAAGATGACTCGTTTATCGGCTGCAACTCGAACCTGATTGCGCCAGTGACAGTGGGCAAAGGGTCTTACGTCGCTGCAGGATCTACGATTTCCAAAGATGTGCCAAGCGACTCGCTTGCTATCGCACGTGCACGCCAGGAAAACAAAGAAGGCTATGTGAACAAATTACACCTTAAAAAATAGGAGGCTACACACAAAATGAGTTATCAAATCAATCCAGCAACTACAAAAATGAAAATTTTCGCTTTGAATTCCAACCAGGAACTAGCAGAGGAAATTGCACAAGAAGTCGGCTTGCCGCTTGGGAAGAGCTCGGTAACTCATTTCAGCGATGGCGAAATTCAGATCAATATTGAAGAAAGCATCCGCGGCTATGACGTGTTCATCGTTCAATCGACTTCACAGCCAGTCAATGAAAACTTGATGGAGCTTTTAATCATGGTTGATGCTGTTAAACGCGCATCTGCAAGAACAGTTAACGTTGTAATGCCTTACTACGGCTATGCCCGTCAAGATCGCAAAGCGCGTTCACGCGAACCGATTACTGCGAAACTTGTAGCAAACTTGTTGGAAACTGCTGGAGCAACGCGCGTCATTGCGTTGGATCTTCATGCACCGCAAATTCAAGGATTCTTTGATATCTTGATCGATCATTTGTTGGCTGTTCCTCTTATTTCGGATTACTTCTTGAACGAAAGCGGCATTGACCTTGAGAATGTCATTGTCGTTTCACCGGATCACGGTGGTGTAACTCGCGCGCGCAAAATGGCAGACCGCTTAAAAGCGCCAATTGCCATCATCGACAAACGCCGTCCGCGTCCGAACGTAGCGGAAGTGATGAATATCGTCGGAAATGTTGAAGGCAAGACGGCCATCATCATTGACGACATCATTGATACAGCGGGTACGATTTCCATCGCTGCAAGTGCATTGATTGAAAGTGGTGCGAAAGAAGTTTATGCATGCTGTACGCATCCGGTTCTATCAGGACCTGCAGTTCAACGCATTAACGACTCTGTCATCAAGGAATTGATCGTGACGAATTCGATCGCGCTTCCGGAAGAAAAGCATTCACCAAAAATCAAGCAGCTTTCAGTTGCGAAATTATTGGCAGAAACAATCGTCCGTGTACACGAGCAGAAATCGGTTAGCACGCTTTTCGATTGATAGCGGATCGGTATCCAGAACATTCAAAGGTTTGAATTTATGAGTGAAGGGTATTCTACTATTATGACCAACATGGTAATAGAATTTTACTGAACACGTAGATTATAACTGGAGGATGAGAACATATGGGTACAAAAATGTCAGCACAAAAAAGAGAAACTGGAACACCACACTCTTCATTAACGGAACTTCGCGGAAAAGGCGATGTGCCGGGCGTAGTGTACGGATACCAGACAGACACACTTTCTGTATCAGTATCTGAAATTGATTTGATTAAAACTTTACGTGAATCTGGACGTAATGGCGTCATCAATTTAGATGTAGATGGAAAAACATTGAATGTTGTTTTAAGCGACTTCCAACGTGACGCGTTGAAAGGCAGCTTTAAGCACGTAGATTTTTTAGCAGTGAACATGAGCGAAGAGCTTGAAGTAGCTGTTACGGTTCATACAACTGGCGAATCTGCTGGCGAAAAAGAAGGCGGCGTCGTTAACCATCCGAATCGTGAAGTGACTGTAAAAGTGAAGCCTTCGGATATTCCGGATTATCTTGATGTTGACATTTCAGCACTTGAAATCGGCGATCATTTATCGGTCGGCGACATCCGCGATACCGTATCTTATGAAATTTTAGATGAAGATGACTTCTTATTGGTATCTGTAACAGCACCGACTGTTGAAGCAGAACCAGAAGAAGGCGAAGAAGTTGAAGCCGGTGATGTTGAAGTGGTCGGCGAAGACAAGTCTGACGAAACAGAAAAAGCATAAGCACACGCGTATCATTGAAAACAAGGGGCTGTCATCTGACAGCCCCTATTTTTCTGCTTCAAAGGGTCTTTGTGGTAAAATGGTAGACAGTGAAAAAGCAAAGGAAGATTGACAATGAAATTAATTATCGGCTTAGGAAATCCAGGGAAAACCTATGAACAAACGCGCCATAATATCGGATTCAAAGTCATCGATTACTTAGCGATGAAATGGAATGCTCCGCTCACGCAGTCGAAATTCAAAGGCATGTATTCTGTTATTCACCGGCCCGAAGGCAAAGTGATGCTGTTGAAGCCGCTGACGTTCATGAACCTGTCCGGCGAAAGCGTCGGTGCCTTAATGGACTATTACAATATTCAACTAGAAGACATTGTCGTCATTTATGACGATTTGGATTTGCCGACTGGCCAATTGCGGCTGCGTCAAAAAGGCAGTGCTGGCGGTCATAATGGCATCAAGTCGCTGATTCAACACCTTGGCACGCAGCAATTCAACCGGATGCGCATCGGCATCAGCCGCCCGCCTACCGGTATGAAAGTACCTGACTACGTACTGGCGCGTTTTTCCGAGGAAGAAATTCCGGAGATGGCGAAGGCAGTGGAAAAAAGTGCAGACGCTTGCGAATTGTGGCTGTCGAAACCTTATGTAGAAGTCATGAATCAATTTAACGGCTCATAAAATTGCTTTGGCGCAAATTGCGTACAGAGCTTTTTGTACTTTGCCGATTACTTGTTTATTGAAAGGAGGAATCTTCATGGATCCGATATTACAGGTGTTTTCAGAGGATTCTCATACACAAAGATTTATTGCGGATTTGCAAAGTGGTCAAGACCACCAGCTCATTTCCGGACTTTCCGGCAGTGCACGTCCAGTGTTCTATCAGACGGTTTGGTCGAAAACGCAGGCGCCGCTGCTGATTGTCACGCCGAATTTACTACATGCGCAGCGCGTCTATGACGACTTGACGAAGTTGATGGGCGAGGAGCTGGTGCACCTTTATCCAGCGGATGAATTGATTGCGGCAGATGTCTCGTTTTCAGGACCTGAATTGCGCGCCCACCGCATCGATACACTTGATCATATGAAGAACACCGGTAAAGGCATTTACATTACACCGGTTGCGGGCATGCGCAAATTGATGCCGTCCCACGAACAATGGGCATCTTCTACTTTGCGGGTGAACGAAGGAGAAGAGCTTGATGCGGAAAAGTGGATGCTGAAGCTTGTTGCCATGGGTTATACCCGTACCCCAATGGTGACGACACCCGGAGAATTTGCGTTGCGGGGCGGAATTCTTGATATTTACCCGTTGAATTTCGAACACCCGGTACGCATTGAATTGTTCGACACTGAAGTGGATTCGATCCGCTTGTTTTCCGCTGAAGATCAGCGTTCGCTCGAGAAAATTAAATCGTTGTGCATCTTGCCTGCAGCTGAACTGGTATTAACTAAGCCGCAGCGGTTAGCGCTTGCCGACCGCATCGAAGAACAACTCGCCAAATCACTGAAAAAAATCAAAGCAGAAGATACCAAAGAAGCATTGCTGCTGCATATTCAACATGATATCGCGATGCTGCGTGAAGGCAATGTTCCGGACCAACTGGCGAAATATGCTGCATTAGTGGAAACACAATCAGCCTTTTTGGCGGATTATTTCCCTTCTGACGGGTTTGTTTTCTTTGATGAGCTTGGACGCATCCAGGAAATGACTGAAACGCTGGAGCGGGAGGAAGGTGACTGGATCGTATCGTTGCTAGAAGAAGGCAAGTTTTTGCATGACTTGCGCTTGTCTTATACGTTCCGGGAAGTGTTGCAGAAAACCGATCAGAAAGTGGCGTTTTTGTCATTATTCGTTCGGACATTCCCATCTGTTCAAATCAAAAAATCCATCGCCTTTTCATGCAAACCGATGCAATCGTTCCATGGCCAGATGAATTTATTGAAGGCTGAAGTGGAACGCTGGCAACTTGCGAAATTCCAGACCTTCATCATGGCAGAAGGTGCTGAACGTTTAGAAAAAGTGCGTTCAGTGCTCGAAGATTACGACATGGAAGCGGAGATCTTCAATTCGAAAACCGAGTTGCAAAGCGGTCACATTTACTTGGTCGACGGGGATTTGGCGACAGGTTTTGAAATGCCATTGCAGCGGATCGCGATTATTACAGATGCTGAGATGTTCAAGAAGCAAGCGAAGAAAAAAAGCCGGCCTCAAAAGCTGACGAACGCCGAGCGCATCAAAAGCTATTCGGAAATCAAACCGGGCGATTATGTTGTCCATGTTCACCACGGTATCGGACGGTATGTCGGCATAGAAACGCTTGAAATCAGCGGCATTCATAAAGATTATCTACACATCATTTACAAAGCCGATGATAAATTATTCGTTCCGGTCGATCAAATCGACTTGATTCAGAAATACATCGCCTCTGAGGAAAAAGAGCCGAAACTCCATAAAATGGGCGGGGCTGAATGGCAGAAGACGCGTAAGAAAGTATCGGCGGCTGTTCAAGATATCGCCGACGACTTGATCAAATTATATGCCGAACGCGAAGCGCAAAAAGGCTACGCATTTGCTGAAGAGCAGGACATGCAGCGCCAATTTGAAGCGGAGTTCCCGTATGAGGAAACCGTCGATCAACAGCGCTCGATCAATGAAGTGAAACGCGACATGGAAAACGAGCGCCCGATGGACCGTCTTGTTTGCGGCGATGTTGGCTATGGCAAGACTGAAGTGGCGATTCGGGCGGCGTTCAAAGCGGTGCTTGACGGCAAGCAAGTGGCATTTCTCGTGCCAACGACCATTTTGGCGCAACAGCATTTTGAAACGATGGTTGAACGCTTTAAAGATTACCCGATCACGGTTGGTCTTATGAGCCGCTTCCGTTCGAAAAAACAACAAGCGGAAACGTCGAAAGGGTTGAAAAATGGCACGGTTGATGTCGTCGTCGGCACGCACCGAATCTTGTCGAAAGACATTGCCTATAAAGACTTAGGACTGTTGATCGTGGATGAAGAACAACGCTTTGGCGTCACCCATAAAGAGAAGATTAAACAGATGAAAACGAACGTCGACGTGTTGACGCTGACGGCAACGCCGATTCCGCGTACGCTGCATATGTCGATGATTGGCGTTCGCGACTTGTCGGTTATTGAAACGCCGCCGGCAAACCGCTTCCCGGTGCAGAGCTACGTCATGGAACATAATGGTGCATTGGTGCGCGAAGCCATCGAACGTGAAATGGCGCGCGGCGGCCAAGTATTTTATTTGTATAACCGTGTCGATGACATGACCCGCAAAGTAGAAGAAATTCAAGCGCTCGTTCCAGAAGCGCGAGTAGGCTATGCACACGGACAGATGTCGGAAACGGAACTGGAATCGGTGATTCTCAGCTTTCTCGATGGTGAATACGATGTGCTTGTGACAACGACCATTATCGAAACGGGCATCGATATTCCGAACGTCAACACGCTCATCGTTTACAACGCTGACCGCATGGGCTTGTCGCAATTGTATCAATTGCGCGGCCGCGTTGGCCGTTCGAACCGCGTCGCGTATGCGTATTTCATGTACCAGCGCGATAAAGTACTGACGGATGTTGCTGAAAAAAGGTTGATGGCGATCAAGGAATTCACCGAACTGGGTTCCGGTTTTAAAATTGCTATGCGTGATTTATCGATCCGCGGAGCAGGAAACCTGCTCGGGTCGCAACAACATGGCTTTATCGATTCGGTCGGTTTTGACCTTTACTCGCAGATGCTTGAACAGGCGATTGAAGAACGCCGTACGGGCAACAAGAAAGAAGTCGTACCGGAAATCGAAATTTCACTCGATGTCGATGCATACATTCCGGACAGTTATATCGGTGATGGCTACCAAAAAATCCAGATGTACAAACGGGTCAAGGGCATTACCGATGTCGAGGAAGTGGAAGAGTTGCAGGATGAACTCATCGACCGCTTTGGCGACATGCCGATTGAAACGGACCGCTTGCTGCGTATTGCCCGCATGAAAGTATGGGCGCGAACAGCGGGAGTGGAATCGATCAAACGCAGCGGCACTGTAACGACGGTCAAACTGACCGAAAAGGGAACGACGTCGGTCAATGGCGGCAAATTGGTGGAACAATCAGCCGCATTTGGACGTGCCGTCGGCTTTAAAATGACCGGTCAGCAATTGTCGATGTCGATTGATGATAAAAAAACCGGTAAGCTGCATCCATTCGATGTGCTAGAAAGCATGGTCAAATTACTGCCGGAATCACTAAGAGAAGAAAA
>JBFIXY010000004.1:0-22980 GCA_041605655.1 Planococcus sp. (in: firmicutes)
ACTTTGTTTGAAGCGGCAGAAGATGTGCCTAAAACGCCAACCATTGCGTTTCAAGTGAATACTATTGCACCTGCAGAATTTTGCAAAGTTTTAGCGGAACAGCATAGCATCTTTTTGGCAGCAGGTCATTTTTACGCATCCACACTTGCAGAACGAATGGACATCAATAAAACCGGTGGCTGGATTCGGGCTGGTTTAGCGCCTTATAACACAAAAGAAGAAGTGGACAGGCTGCTTGAAGCAGTGGCGAAATTAGTCTGAAATAGGTCAAAGTTTTAACGATTCAATCCAATTTTTGCTAAATTCAAGCTGTTGTGGTATAATGTTAATTATCGAATTAATGGATTCTACGAGACTTTCTTTAGTCAATTTCCAGAAGAAAGCAGGGATCCACTATGAAATTCGACAGCATCTTGGAACTTTTGAAAACCATCAGTTTTTATAATACTGTCAATATCACCCAGACATTCGTCAAAGATGGAAAAGATTTTTTGATTGCCAAATCAGGAGGAAACTCCACTTCTATTGTAGTCACATGCATTCCGACGCAGGAAGCCACCATTTTTGAAGATATAAAAACAGCCGCTAAAGCAATTGAACATATGATTTGCGATTATTCCACCGTCGTGTAAAACTTCTGGGTATCCAGAAGTTTTTCTTTTGGAGCTTTTCCTCGCAAAATCAGGGGGCGCATGCAAAAATTCCCTTGAGAATGTGGAAGAGTCTTCTTTTTAGACAAGATGGTGGTACAATACATTAATAAGCTTTTCCCGAAACGGAAATGAACAAAAGGAGATTGAATTTTTTGAGTCAACAATTTAACACGAACCTGCCTGAAAACTACGCCGAATTGAAACGAGCTGCAAACCGCACTGCGAACTGGAAAGAACGTTTGGCTGCCGTAGAAGAGCTTGGCAATTACAAACATAAACAGACGATTGACGTCTTATTGCACCGCATGGAAAACGATCCGGTATTCCATGTACAAGAGGCTGCATATGAAAAATTAGTCGATCTTGGCGAAGATGTAGAATTGCCGCCGCGTAAAAAATTCGATTTGATCAAAGACACTTCAAAAGTATTGGTGCGCATCAAGAAAAGCTTGCCGCGTGATCATAGCTATGAAGACTTTAAAGTGAAGCTGCAAAAAATGCGCGTTGATATCTACGACACTTACAAAGGCGACAAAGGTGAAGATTTTGATCGCTGGTTAGAAGATAGATGGAAATCGATTCCAGGAAAATGAAAAAGCGACTCATGGCCATTTGGCTATGAGTCGTTTTTTTGTTTATTATTCAGGCATCAAAATCTCGCCTCGGCCCATGAGAACGGAAATGCCACCGATTTTCACTTGGGTGGACGTTCCGGCCGATTCAGTAACTGTGATATCGATAAAACTCGGTCTCTTCATTTCGAAACCTTGTTCGCTGCGGATGCGGTAAATGCCGCTGGAATTGTACGGCACCATTCCATTTGCAACTAAATAAGCACCTAATGGTCCGCTGGCTGCCCCGGTCGCAGGATCTTCCGGTATTCCCATCGCAGGAGCGAACATGCGGCTATGGACAGTCGATTGCTTTTCTTGAGTTTCGAGAGTGAATACGAAAATGTTTTGAGTCTCTAGGTCTTTACTAAAATAACGTTCCCATATATCCGTCCGGAAATTGATTTTGCGTATGGCATCGAGTGAACAGATCGGTATGAAGAGAAACGGAAGGCCGGAAGAAACCGTTTGCGTCGGGAAACGGCTGTCCAAGTCTTTTGAAGAAAGAGACAGCAAATCTGCCACGAGGCCGGCTTTCGTGAATTTTTCACCGAACTCGGGTGGAGGTTGAGTCATCTCTACTTTCGCTACTTTTCCTTCATCCACGAAGACGGTGACGGGCACCGCCCCGACCTCTTCTTCAAGTATCCAGTCATTTTGACCTTCCTTGGTTTCAACGAGGTGCTTGTCAGCCATCACGAAAGCGGCGCCAACAGTCGGATGGCCTGCAATTGGCAATTCGACTTTCGGTGTGAAAATGCGCAAGCTTTTTTCATGATTAGCATCTTTAGGGGGGCAGATAAAGACGGTTTCCGACAAATTCAATTCACGTGCGATTTGCTGCATTGTTTCTGCGGGTAAATGCTCTTCACCATGAAAAACTGCAAGCTGATTGCCGCCAAAGCGCTTAGCAGTAAAAACATCGAGAAGTGTATAATGCAAACTTTTCATAGCCAACCTCCTCTTTCATACCCAGCTATCTAACGCATAAAAGTACCGATTACCTTTAGTATATACAAAAATGAAGAGGAATTGTCTTTTTTGAAAGATTATTCTGTCAATTCTCTTTCTGAAGCTCAGAAATTACTGGTAGTAATATCGCATTCGTGATAATAAAATGTAGGTTTTGTAGCCGAATTTGCTCGTGAAACTCGCATTAGGTCTTGGGATATGGTTATAAGGGCATGGCAATGGGTGGAGTCATAAAAATAGAGTGGAATTTTCCCAATTACGGACTGGATTTAATTCTGCTAACGTTAGATGTGAGGCAAGGTTCTCCGGATAAAAGGAGATGCTAAAGTGTTGGGCGGGACGCCGCTGCGGCTCTGATTGCCAACTATTTGATGGAAAAGGGGATTGGACGATGAAAAGATCAGCAAAATTTGTGACATCAGTTATGCTAACAGCAACATTGCTAGTACCGGCGATGGGCGTTAGTGCTAATGGCGACAATTCGCAACAAAACTCGAATGAGAAATTCCGGGTATTGGTCGATTCTGCAAACAAAAATGAGTTGAAAAACGCAAAAGAGCGTTACGGCGTCCACTGGGACTTCCAGTCTGAAGGTTTTACTACAGATATGAGCGCTAAGCAATTCGAGGCGTTGCAAAAAAACAAAAACCTTTCTGTTGAGAAAGTACCAGAATACTCGATTGATGAAACATCTGTAAAACCGGAAGCGAAATACTCTGCGATGGCAGCATCCCAATCCACACCATGGGGCATCAAAGCAATTTATAACAATAGTTCTTTAACTAAAACTTCAGGTGGAGCAGGCGTTAACATCGCTGTACTCGATACTGGAGTAAATAAAACGCACTCTGACTTAGCGGCGAATGTTGAGCAATGCAAAGACTTTACAGTCGGCACGAGCACGGTCGTAGGATCATGTGTAGATAATCATGGACACGGAACTCACGTTGCGGGATCTGCTCTTGCTAATGGCGGATCTGGAAGCGGCGTCTACGGCGTAGCGCCTGCTTCAGATCTATGGGCTTATAAAGTTCTTGGCGATGATGGTTCAGGCTATTCGGATGACATTGCAAATGCCATCCGCCACGTAGCAGACCAGGCAACATCATTAAACACGAAAGCGGTCATCAACATGTCGCTTGGTTCTGCAACTGAAAGCAGCCTAATTACAAGTGCTGTGGACTATGCGTACGGTAAAGGTGTATTGATCATTGCTGCAGCTGGAAATACTGGTCCTGCTCAAGGCACGATCGGTTATCCCGGCGCATTGAAAAATGCAGTGGCAGTAGCTGCGCTTGAAAACGTCATTCAAAACGGTACTTACCGTGTAGCTGACTTTTCTTCACGCGGTTACTTTTGGACAGCTGGCGACTATGTAGTTCAAAAAGGCGATGTAGAAGTTTCGGCACCAGGTGCAGCAGTCTACTCGACTTGGAATGACGGTGGCTACGCAACGCTTAACGGAACATCAATGGCTTCGCCTCATATCGCTGGTTTAGCAGCTAAAGTGTGGGCAGCAAATCCGACGGTTAGCCACACGACAATCCGCAACGATTTACAGAACCGCGCGTATAATAACGACATCCGTTCTGGAATTGGCGCAAGTTCTGGCGATGATTACGCTTCTGGATTCGGTTTTGCACGCTTGCAATAACGAATAGCTTACTAGAGCAGCCCCAGTATGATGCTGGGGCTGTTTTTTTGTGATAAAATTTATACTATTCGGATTAAAAGGGTGAGCGTATGAATATCGGTTCTGTTATTAAATACTACCGCACTGAAAACAATATGACGCAATTGCAATTGGCCGATGGCATCTGTTCCATTTCTCATTTGAGTAAGATAGAATCCAACTCGTACGTTCCGCACGAATCGACGATTGAAGCCTTGCTATCAAAATTAGGTGTGCAATGGCATAAAGAAGAGGAGAGACATAAGCGGCTCGAGAGACAGCTCGGTGAATTCATCGATTCCTCACTGCATTACGATATGGAAAATATGCGTAAATTATATGACCAATTGGAGTCCGAGAATGATGCCATTCAAACCACGGACTTGGTCAATCAATACGAATTGTATAAATTTAGGTATTATATTTATGAAATAGATCAGCCTCAAGCGGAACGTCAAAAAAATAGGCTTGAACAATTAATCGGCTCATTTTCGGCACCGGAGAAATGGCTGTATCAATTGTTTTTATCAGCGTATTATTCGATGCTCAATAAAAACGAAAAATCATTGGGCTGTCTTGAACTATTGGACCAAGGCATCCAAAGCATCCCGCAAAAATTTGAAGGGGAGTATTACTACCAAAAGGCGAGATTGATGATTGCGTTGGACCGCTTGGAAGTGTCCGCCTATTATGCTGAATTAGCCGCTCAATTTTATCAGCTTCATCACAATTACATTCGCCTCATGCATGCCCAACTTCTATTGGCGATCAATTACACACGGCGCAATTTGCATGTTCAGGCAAGTGGCCTTTACGAAGTATTGAAACGCAATGCATGTCTTACGGGGCAAACGGAGTTATTTCATCAAACTTCGTATAATCACATTGAATTGCTGAAAGAGACAGGTGAATATGAAAAAGCGTACGATTTATTGCGAGATTTAAAAGAAAGCTTACCGGTAGATTCCTATTTTTACATGGCAGTATTATTGAGCGAAGTGGAAGCGGCCATTGAATCAGGAATAGACGCAACCCGGTTAATAGCGGAAATCCGGGCCTTTTTACAAGAAAAACCGGATGAGCAAGTTGAAATATACTGTAACTACTTCGAGAAGCGAAATTTTTCCCAACCAGATCTATTGTCCTATTGTGAACAAATAATGTTTCCATTTTTCAGAAAAAATGGTTATATAAAAGAAAGTAAGAAGATTGCTGCTGAATTGGTGACTTATTACCAACAGCAAAAAGAGTGGGAAAAAGCGAATTTTTACCGCTCGTATTACAATCGAAATGGAGGAAACCTATTATGAAAATGAGTAAAAAAATTGCAATCGCTGCATTGTTGTTAACGGTATTGGCAGGCACGATGGATCAAATGGAAGAAACGGAAGTAAAAACAGCAGCTGTAAATCCGACAGATGCCAGACCAATGGCTGTACCGGTTATTTTGCCTCCAGCATGAGATGATTGAAAAAATGAACCTCCTAGCTATGTTTAGCTAGGAGGTTTTTTGTGGTTTTCGATATAATCAAGGGACAACCCTTATCAAAAAAGGAGGAAGAAACATGTATCGAAAAGAGCTCTACGTTTTTAAGGGAAAAATGCCGCTAAAGGCGGTAGTGCGTCCCTATGTATATTCGGATTTTGAGGCTCTAATCGAAGTTCAACGCGCGAGTTTTCCACCGCCATTTCCGGAAGAGTTATTATGGTCGCAAGAGCAATTGGCCAATCATGTGAACATTTATCCGGAGGGTGCACTATGCATTGAAGTGGAAGGGAAAATCGCGGGATCGATTACAGGACTTCTAACAGATTTTGATCATGCCGCGCCTCAGCACAATTGGAGCGAAGCGACAACGGACGGCTGGTTAACGAATCATAAGCCGAACGGCAAATCTTTATATATTGCTGACATTTGCATAAGCCCTTCATTCCGTGGAATGGATCTCGGGAGGGTGTTGATGCAATCATTTTATGACCGGGTTATCCAAAGTGGACTTGATCGTGTTTTAGGAGGCGGCAGAATGCCGGGATATTCCAATCAAGCACATTCACTTTCACCTGAGGCCTATCTTGACCGTGTATTGTCAGGCGAATTGAAAGATCCGGTCATCACTTTTTTATTGCGCTGTGGCAGAACACCGATCACGATCATTGCTGATTATTTGGAAGATGACGATTCGTTGAATTATGCCGTATTGATGGAGTGGGAAAATCCGTTCATAAGGGCATAAAAGGGAAAATTCAACATTATATTTATTGGGCATTGTTAATGAAAATACATGAAATATACATTCTTTCATATCGAAGTTGAGGTATAATAAGGCAACTTATATATAGTAGGAGATGAAATGAACGGTGTTTGAATTCTTCAGTCCATTCTTAGTGATATTGTCTCTCTTTACTGCCATTACTTCATCTTATATAACCTTGGTTTTGACAGAAAAGATAAAAGGCGCCACCCCTATACAAAAGAAGGCATTAATCAAGTTTGCGGCTTGCACAGTCGGCATCGGAATTTTTACCATGCACTTCACAGGAATGGCTGCTGCGCATCCGAATATGAGGATAAGCTATAATCCGCTTGTTTTGTTGGGATCATTAGCCACTTCAATCCTTGCGAGTTACGGCGCATTTCAGCTTCTGTTTTTCAAAGGAAAAGGCAAGTGGACAAACATTTTCAGCGGCTTTCTTTTAGGTGCAGGTCTTTTTTTAAGCCATTTTATTGCGGTGCTCGCTATCAAGGTGCAAATGGATTTTAACTTCAACTTATTGAATTCGGTGCTGTCTTTACTGATCACATTCGTTTTTTCAGCAGTGGCAATCCGGCTTTTTGCAATGGCCGCTTACGGTAAAAAATCGATTCTGCGAAAATCCATTAGTGCTGTAGTTCTTGGTCTAGCAGCGGCTGTCATGCATTATAGTTCCAATAGCGCATCGGTAACTGGGTTAGTGCCCGTGACGGATAGGGCATTGGGCTATGCTGATTACTCACTTGTTCTATTTGTCTTAACGATGATCCTATTCATGATGTTATTGGCGGTTTTTTTCGCAGTGCTGGATTATCGAGCAGTAATCGATGAAAGGCAAATGCAAGAGAAGCTGCTTGAAAATGAAGCGCGTTTTCGGCGCTTGGTCGAATTGTCGCCAGAGCCGATCGTCGTCCACAGTAGGGGGAAAATCACTTTCGTCAACCGGGCTTGCTTGAAGATGGTAGATGCACAGAATGTAGACGAATTGATTGGCAAAGATGTTCTTGATTTTGTTTCACCTGAAAAGCGTGAAGCGGTCAAAGAACGTGTAAACCGAATGGTATCAGGACGCGACGAAACGCCGGTTGAACAAGAGCTTGTAATGGGTGGCAAGGCGCTTGAAGTTGAAATAAGAGGCGCGCGCTTGGAATTTGAAGGCGCTCCTTCTGTGCAGCTGATCTTACGCGATATTACAGAAGAAAAAAGAATACGCCGGAAATTAGAAGAAAGTGAACAGCGGTACCAGTCGCTTTTCATACATAACCCGGAAGGCGTCTATTCGATGGATAGTGAAGGAAAGTTGATCGATGTCAATGAGGCGTTGATGAAGATGCTAGGCTATTCTCATGAAGAATTCAGCGGCATGGCTTTTCAAGAACTCGTTGCACCTGAGTTTTTGTCTGAGACGATTCGGAATTTCGAACTGACAATGAATGGGATGCCTCAAAATTACGAAATCTTGGGACTGAAACGGAACGGAGACTTCGTGCCATTCCATATTACAAACCTCCCGATTATTGTGGACAATGAGATCATTGGCGTTTTTGGCATCGCGAAAAATATTTCAAATGAAAAGAAAGCGATGCGGTTGTTAGCTGAAAACGAAGAGAAATACCGTTCGTTGTTCGAACAAAATCTGGATGCGGTTTTCGAGTTGGACATGGATGGGAAATTTATCAATGTCAATCGTCATGCAGAAAAACTGACAGGGTATACCAAGCAAGAACTGCATGCTATGGCGTTTCCTGCACTTGTCGCCGAAAATCTTCAAGAAGTGCAGCGGACATTCGCACTTGCAAAACGCGGCAGGTCGCTTCGCTCGGAGCAGAAAATGATCGATAAGTTCGGGAAGAAAATCGAAGTCGATGTTAACGTTGTCCCTATTAGACAGCACGGCAAGGTAGAAGGAGCGTTTTCTATCGCAAGAGATATAACTGAGAAAAAACGCATCGAGAAAAAAGTCAGCGATTTGGCATTTAGAGATCAGTTGACAGGCTTGCCCAATAGACATTGGTTTTATGAAAATTTGGCGAGTGCTACTAAACGCGCCAAAAAACTTCAACATTCACTGGCAGTAATCATTATCGATTTTGATGATTTTAAAGGCGTCAATGATTTATTAGGGCATCATGGCGGTGACCTCTTTTTACAACACGTGTCAGAGCGCATCAATAGATGTCTTGGATCTACAGACAGTCTTTCCCGGTATGGAGGAGACGAATTCATCGTAGTACTCGAAGACGTGGACAACGAATATTTAGAACATCTAAGCCAGAAAATCATTATAGAGATGAACCGGCCGGTTGAACTCATGGACCATGAGTTGATCGTGACCATCAGCATTGGCATTAGCTTTCAATCGAGCTGTATTTGCGACGCTGAAATGTTGATACGCCAAGCAGACTTTGCATTGTATTCAGCAAAAGAAAAAGGCAAAAACAATTACCAATTCTACACAGAAGATTTGAACGAGAAAGCGATACGAAAAGTACTCATTGAAAATGGATTGAAAAAGGCGATTGAAAATGGGGAATTTTTCTTGCATTACCAACCGCAGATTGATTTGCATTCAAATCGATTGGTCGGTTTGGAAGCGCTGTTGCGATGGGAATCGCCTTTCGGCATGATATCTCCTTTTGAGTTTATCCCGATAGCGGAGGAAACGGGACTCATTTTGCCGATCGGTGAATGGGTAATTGACGAAGCCTGCAGACAATTGAATGAGTGGGGCAAGAGGGGCTATCCATTAGTTAAAGTGTCGGTCAATGTGTCGGCGCGTCAGTTCCGCGACCCAAACTTCAGTTCGAAAGTGGACGGTATGCTGAAGAAACACGGAGTTGACACGCAATATTTTGAGATTGAGATTACGGAAAGCGTCATGATTGATGTCGAAGAGGCTTCGGCATTAATGAAAGAACTGAGAGCATTAGGAATTAAAATTGCAATTGACGACTTCGGTGCCGGCTTCTCATCTTTGACGGTTATCAAGAACGTCAATATCGACACGTTAAAAATCGATAAATCATTGATTGATGACATTATCGGCAACCATCGCAATTTGTCGATCCTTACCGCTATTATCGACATCGGTAAAAAGCTTCACACAGAAGTGATTGCAGAAGGCATCGAAACAAAAGAGCAAATGGAGTTGTTGAAGTCGTTCCAAGTAATCGGGCAAGGTTATTATTTCAGCAAGCCTGCTTTGCCGAAACAACTTGAAATAGAATGGCAGCAAGAAAAAGTGGAAAATCAATAATAAGAATCTGAAAGAAAAAAGGTTTCGGCATTATGCCGAAACCTTTTTTGCTTTATAAGTTCAATTTAAAAGCTTTAATGACAATGCCATCGTCCAGCGGTGTATAGTCCATAGCGGGAGCTCGCTCGAAGCCGAAGCTTTTATATAAATTCATGGCGTTTTCCATATAGTCTGCTGTATGAAGTCCGACAAAAGGGGCGCTGTCTTTTCGCGCTTCGTTGATGCAATGTTGAACAAGTGCTTTCCCGGCGCCAAGCGAACGTTGGGCAGGACCGACCGACAACATGCGGATTTCGGGGTACTCCAAATGCGTATCCTCCCATTCGTAAGCTTGCGATAAGGCGGGGAACAACACGATGCTGCCTGCAATTGTGCCATTAATGACCGCGACAAAAACACGTACTTTCGGAGCTTTAAAAGTATCCGCCAATAATGTACTTTTCAATAATTCCCAATGCTCTGCCGGGAGTAATTGAGCAAAAGGGCTATAAGAAGCCAGTCTCTGCCATTTGATGAATTCATATTCGTCCTGATAAGCTTCCCGGATCTGCATATAAATATCCCCGTCCCCTAAAAAATGACCTGATCACTAAGTCACCTTCTTCTTGTTAAGATTAAGGAATCTACTAAATTATTGCAAGTATAACATTCTGCTATTAAAGACTAAATTATTTTTTAAAAAAATGCCGTATATGTGGCGAGATTATGAAATGTATTAAAAATTTAGAAAAAATATTTAAAATTCATTGAATTGATTGAATATATCTCTATAATGATAAAAAAGAAAGGAAAGATGTCTGATGAAAAAAGATTTACGCATTAACAGTAAAGTATTCGACGGAGCGATGAAAGCGCCGAACCGGGCAATGCTCCGAGCAGTCGGTGTAACAGATGAAGATTTCAAAAAACCAATGATTGGGGTAGCAAGCACTTGGAGTGAAGTAACCCCTTGTAATATACATATTCATGAATTGGCGGTTAGTGCGAAAAGTGGAGCGAGAGAAGCAGGAGGCGTGCCGCTAGTATTTAATACGATTACGGTATCCGATGGAATTTCAATGGGCACAGACGGCATGCGCTATTCATTGCCAAGCCGCGACGTGATTGCGGACTCGATCGAAACGGTTGTTGGAGCGGAGAGTTTGGATGGCTTAGTTGCCATTGGAGGATGCGATAAAAACATTCCTGGATGTTTGATCGCGATTGCGAATGCGGGTGTGCCAGCAGTTTTCGCCTATGGGGGAACAATTGCGCCAGGTAATTACAATGGTCAGGACATCGATATTGTTTCTGTGTTTGAAGGCGTCGGACAGCATAATAACGGTGACATCAATGATGAGTCGTTGCGCAAAATTGAATGTGGAGCTTGTCCTGGAGCCGGTTCTTGCGGCGGCATGTACACAGCGAACACGATGGCATCTGCTGCAGAGGCGATGGGCATGAGTTTGCCGGGCAGTTCTTCAAATCCGGCTGAGTCAAGCGTCAAACAAGCCGATTGCAAAGCGGCGGGAGCGGCTGTCTACAATCTATTAGAAAAAGACATTTATCCAAAAGACATCATGACAAAAGAAGCGTTTGAAAATGCAATAACTGTCGTACAAGCGCTCGGTGGGTCGACCAATGCGATTCTGCATTTATTGGCAATCGCACATGCAGCAGAAGTTGATGTGACGATGGACGATTTCGATCGTATTCAAAAAAATGTGCCACATATTGCCGACTTGAAACCGAGCGGAAAATACGTCATGCAGGATCTGCACCGTGTAGGCGGCGTACAAGCTGTTATGAAGGAATTGTGGAAAGCGGGTTATCTGCACGGCGGTTGTATGACGGTGACGGGGAAAACCTTGGCAGAGAATTTAGCTGAAGCTCCGGATCTGCTTGAAGGGCAAGTGGTCATCATGCCTTTCGATAATCCGAAACGCAAAGACGGCCCGTTGATCGTTTTAAAAGGTAATTTATCACCAAACGGTGCAGTCGCGAAAATGTCTGGCGTCAAAGTCAAACGCCACAGCGGCCCTGCGCGCGTATTCAACAATGAAAAAGAAGCCACTGCCGCAGTTATGGCAAATGAAATAAACGATGGCGATGTGTTGATCATTCGCTATGTTGGTCCGAAAGGCGGGCCGGGTATGCCGGAAATGCTATCGATTTCCGCGATATTGGTCGGCAAAGGCATGGACGAAAAAGTAGCGTTGTTGACAGATGGACGTTTTTCAGGCGGAACGCATGGATTAGTCGTTGGGCATATTGCTCCTGAAGCACAAACAGGCGGTCCAATCGCACTTCTGAAAGAAGGCGACATCGTGACAATCGATTCGGAATTGCAGGAAATCTCTATGGCTGTGTCAACTGAAGAATTAGCGCAGCGCCGCAAAGAATGGACAGCGCCGCCTCTTTACAAAAAAGGAGTGCTCGGGAAATATGCTCATAATGTATCGTGTTCTTCAAAAGGTGCAGTGACGGATTATTTAAACCGTGAGCAAACAGCGCCAGAAGAAACAGTCGCTTTAAAAAACTAAAAACAATTGGAAAAGGGCAGCCCTCAATATGAGGACTGCCCTTTGTGCGTTCAGGTAACATCTATAAGTTTTGACTCAATTTTTCAACCCGTTTAAACGGGGAATCATTTCCATTGAAAGGTTTAACTTTCTGTGCCGCGGTCATTGTTCCACTGGGGCTTTCTAACTTAAGCAACGTAAACCCTACCTTCTTTTACGTCCTTGCGATCCTTTAATCGCGCCAGTGTGAATAAGTATTCTCAAAAACATTATTGTAGAATGCCAGATTATCAAAATTTACCAGTTACCTGTTTGTTAACTAAACTATTATCACATAAGCTGTATCATTTGTCAACTTGTGTCGTTCTACAGTATTTCATTTTTTCAATTGTTTTCTTTAGGGTATAATAAAAACAATTATTTAATGTGGAAGAAGGAGATTTTCATGCGCGATACTTATGCGGACGACAGCTTGGCCTTACATACGGATTTATATCAGATTAATATGACGGAAGCTTATTGGGCGGATGGCATGCATGAACGGAAAGCGGTATTTGAATTGTTTTTCCGAAAACTGCCGTTCGGCAATGGTTACGCGGTTTTTGCGGGACTTGAAAGGGTGCTTGATTATTTAAAGGATTTTAAGTTCACTGACAGCGACTTGTCGTATTTGAAAGAAGAGCTTGGGTACAAGGAAGATTTTATCAACTATTTAAAAACGGTTCGATTTACAGGCGACGTCTATTCAGTTGTTGAAGGGGAAACCGTATTTCAAAATGAACCGTTGCTGCGGATTGAAGCGCCTTTAGTTGAAGCGCAGCTTATTGAAACAGCGCTCTTGAATATCGTCAATTACCAGACGTTGATCGCAACAAAAGCGAGCCGCATCAAGCAAATTGTGAAAGCTGAACGGGTGATGGAATTTGGGACAAGACGGGCGCAGGAAATGGACGCGGCGATATGGGGAACTCGCGCTGCTTATATTGGTGGATTAGAGGCGACAAGTAATGTGCGCGCAGGGAAAAAATTCGGTATTCCAGTTGCTGGGACGCATGCCCATTCGATGGTACAGGCTTACAAAGATGAATACGAAGCATTTCATGCTTATGCAAAGCGGCATAAAGATTGTGTGTTTTTAGTCGATACGTATGACACCTTGAAATCAGGCATGCCGACAGCGATTCGAGTAGCAAAAGAATTGGGCGATAAGATTAATTTCATTGGTATTCGATTAGACAGCGGGGACATCGCGTTTTTATCGAAAGAGGCGCGGAAAATGTTGGATGATGCTGGATTCCCAGATACTGAAATTATTGTTTCCAATGACTTGGATGAATACACCATTCTGAACTTGAAAGCTCAAGGAGCACGGGTGGATTCATGGGGCATCGGTACAAAGTTGATTACGGCATATGATCAGCCTGCACTTGGGGCTGTTTATAAATTGGTGGCAATCGAAAACGATCAAGGGAACATGGAAGACACCATCAAAATTTCAGGCAACGCGGATAAAGTGACCACGCCGGGACTTAAAAATGTGTACCGCATAATCGATAAGGAAAACGGGAAATCCGAAGGTGATTACATTACGATGTCCGACGAGGAACCGGCTCAGGAAGATCATTTGAAGATGTTTCACCCGGTCCATACGTATGTATCGAAGTTCGTTTCAAACTTCGAGGCGGTGAATCTCCATCAACAAGTGGTCAAGGCTGGAAAAGTTGTATACGAAAATCCGCCTTTGTCACAAATGCAATCGTATGCGGCCAATACGCTGGACTTATTATGGGATGAATACAAGCGTTCGCTGAACCCGGAAGAATACCCGGTCGATTTGAGCCAGAAATGTTGGGACAATAAAATGCGCAACATCCAAGAAGTGAAAGATGCTATCCAGCTTAAAGCTGGAAAATAGGAAAGGGGAATCTTCATGTCGAATTTGCAACAGCAGATTATTGAGGAAATGAAGGTAAAGCCGGTCATCGATCCACAAGAGGAAATTCGTCGAACGATTGATTTCTTAAAACAATACCTGATTAAACATCCGTTCTTGAAAGGTTTTGTATTGGGAATTTCCGGCGGACAGGATTCGACGCTCGCTGGCAAGCTTGCGCAAATGGCGATTGATGAAT
This sequence comes from Planococcus sp. (in: firmicutes), assembly GCA_041605655.1. GTDB lineage: Bacteria > Bacillota > Bacilli > Bacillales_A > Planococcaceae > Planococcus. The sequence continues at coordinate 14,050 of JBFIXY010000004.1, forward strand.
TGAATGCGGAAACAGAAGAGGGTAAGTATGAATTTAATGCGCTGCGTTTGCCATATGGTACTCAATTTGACGAACACGACGCGCAGGATGCGCTGACATTCATCAAGCCAACGAATATTTACACTGTCGACATCAAAGAAGCGGTAGACGCAAGTGATAAAGCGTTGGAAAAAGTGGGCGTTGATTTGACCGATTTTGTCAAAGGCAATGAAAAAGCGCGTGAGCGGATGAAAGTGCAATTTGCCATTGCGGCTTCTCATCAGGCGGTCGTGATTGGAACAGACCATTCAGCAGAAGCGGTTACCGGTTTTTATACGAAATTCGGTGACGGCGCTGCTGATATCGTGCCTTTGTTCCGGTTGAACAAGCGTCAAGGTCGTGCCTTGTTGAAAGAACTAGGTAGCCCGGAACACTTGTATATGAAAATCCCTACTGCTGATTTGGAGGAAGACCGTCCGGCGATTCCTGATGAAGTGGCGTTGGGCATTACGTACGACATAATCGATGATTACCTTGAAGGCAAAAAAATTCCCGAAGAGGCGCAAGAAAAGCTTGAAGGCTATTATTTGCGTTCGCAACACAAACGCCATTTGCCGGTAACCGTCTTCGATGATTTTTGGAAGTGAATGAATTGAAACAGGAGGGAGAACTAAATTTGTTCTCTTTCCTGTTTTTTTGTTGAAAAAGTATGGCTGTAGGAAAAGTCATATCCATTTTTATGGGAAATGGCCACTTGAAAGTGATGGACAGTTGAGAAATTAGGTCAAATTCGGTATGCTTGGAATAAGTTTTAGACAATTTGAAAAACTCGAGGGACTATATATTGGGGGAATTATTATGGAAGCAAAAGATCGTTTAGCTGCGATAATTGATAATATTGAAAAAGTAATCATCGGAAAGCGCGATATTGCTGAATTGAGCATGGTAGCAATGCTGTCTCACGGACATGTTCTGCTTGAAGATGTACCGGGCGTCGGCAAAACGATGCTGGTAAGAGCGCTCGCGAAATCAGTTGGCGCAGATTTTAAACGGATCCAATTCACTCCAGACCTACTCCCATCTGATGTTATCGGGGTCTCCATCTACAACCCAAAAGACATGGAATTCCATTTCAGACCCGGTCCCATTTTGGGCAATATCATTTTGGCTGATGAGATCAACCGGACCTCCCCAAAAACGCAATCCTCCCTCTTAGAAGCGATGGAAGAAGCTTCTTTGACGATTGATGGCGTAACAATGCCGATACCAAAACCGTTTTTTGTAATGGCTACCCAGAATCCGATTGAATACGAAGGCACATATCCGCTTCCGGAGGCGCAGCTCGACCGATTTTTACTAAAAATCAAAATGGGTTATCCGACGCCGAAAGAAGAAATGGAAGTATTAAGCCGCGCGCAATTAGCTGCGCCAATTGAAGATTTAAAAGAAGTCATTTCGCTCGAAGAGATATTGGCGCTTCAAAGTGAAGTGAAGAAGATTAAAGTGGACGAAACCATCCGGAGCTATATTGTGGATTTGGCGAGGCAGACGCGAAATGATCCATATGTCTATTTGGGTGTGAGCCCGCGTGGCTCGATTGCGCTTATGAAAGCTTCTCAAGCATATGCCATGCTAAAAGGGCGTGATTACGTAACGCCGGACGATGTACAGTATTTGGCGAAATTCGTTTTTGGCCACCGCATTATGCTACGTTCGGAAGCGCGCTACGACGGCATCACTGTAGAAGAAATTACTGACCGTATATTAGCGAAAACACGCGTTCCAGTTCAAAGGCTTGTAGGCCAATGAAAAGAGCAGCCTCGTTCATGAATTTATGGGGGCGGCTTCTGCTTGTAGTGGTGATCTTGCTATTCACATTCGCTTTTGCCATGTTTCAAGGCGGGTTTGTCAGTTGGTTCATTTTTTACATGACATTGCCATTTGCACTTTACTCACTGCTGCTCACGGTCTACCCACTTAAAGACATGGAATTGGAACGGGATATCCATACGCCTCAAGTAAGAAAAGGTGCACCTTTCTCGGCAACGATTAATTTGAAACGGAAGATCCGCTTTCCGTTATTGTATACCGTATTAGCTGAGCAGACACATTCGCTTACGCTGAATGCCAGATACACTGCAGCGGAACAAAAAATGTTGATTCCGGGATTTTCGAACGAAATGAATTGGACATATGAAATTCAGGACATGCCCCGAGGTGAGCATGTGCTTGAAGGTGTGCGCATAGAGGTGTCTGATTTCTTTGGTTGGGTGCGAAAATCGCAATTGATTCCGTTTCAACAGAAAGTTTTGGTTTACCCAAATACGAGCCCAATCGTTTATCGGCCGATTGAATCGAGATACGACCAAGGAGCAATGGCCGCGCCTTTTACGCTCGTGAAGGATACGACGATGGCAACGGGAGTTCGCGATTATCAACCGGGCGATCGTGTTTCGTGGATTCATTGGAAATCATTCGCGCGCACGCAAACAATGCGGACAAAAGAGTTTGAAGATCGCCAATCGCAAGATTTGTTTTTGCTCGATGACAGAATGCCGACGGATAAATTCGAAATCCAGGTGGAGTTGGTTGCATCTATTTTGCAATCGATCGTGGAAGCGAAATCGAGCGTCGCTTATTTATCCATAGGCTCGTCCCGCAACTCGTTTCCGGTTATCCAGACGGAAGAGCATCTCCACCGGGTGATGTATTACTTGGCGAAGGTGCAGCCGGATCTTGAAAAGCCGACAGAAGAAGCGGTTGGCCGCGATCTGTTGAAAATCCAGTCTTCAAGTTTATTGTATGTTACGAGTATGCTGACGATCGATATGATTAAAGTTATTCAACGAAACGTAAAAAACTTGAATGCCTGTATGTGCTTAGTGGTCATGAAAAAAGGGGAGAAACCGACGCGGGATGAAGAGCAGGCAATTCAGTTCGCTCGTGGACAAGGATTTGTCGTCAAAATGGTAACGCCTGAGAATTTCTCATCGGTCTTTATGGAGGTGAAGGGTAAATGACTTCCATCCGAAACAACAAATGGTTTATCGCGAGTTTGTATATATTGATCTTTTTCTTGTTGGCGGAATGGCTTGCGCCAGTTATCGCATTGACAGAGACAGGGCATGAAAGCCTATTTTTGATTTTTATCGGCTTGTCGTTGTCTATGGCATTGTTTCGAGTGCCTTGGTGGATTTCGGGGACGTTGAAAACTTTATATATTTTGTGGTTTGCGGTGTATGTCTATACGGACGCGACCTTTTTCACGGGTGAGGCCATCCGTTTTTTATGGAGCAATTTCACGAATGATTTATCGGCTATCGTCACCCAGAACTGGGGAGACACCAGTGATGTTTTCAGGACCGTGCTCTTTTTTGCTTTATTGTGGATGGCTGTCTATCTTATCCATTACTGGGTCAGCTACCGACTTAGCATCTTCTTGTTCTATTTATTGACCGTTGTCTTTATCGCGGTATTAGATACGTTCAGCCCGTATACAGGGAATACTGCAATCATCCGAATCATGATTATCGGTCTTTTACTTGCCGGGCTTCTCCATTTTGCAAGATGGCTTGAACGTCACCAAATCGACCTTAGCGCCAATAAAATCGCAGCTTATATTATTCCGTTGGCGCTTATGATTTCAGCAGCCGCAGCAATAGCTATGTATTTGCCGAAATCAGGTCCGATCTGGCCAGATCCGGTGCCGTATATCACATCATTTTCTGAGCAAGCCGGTTCGCGTTCGGGTGAAAAAGTAGGCCGCATCGGGTACGGAGTGAATGATTCCCAATTGGGCGGCTCTTTTATTGGGGATGACACACCTGTCTTTAAAGCGACTGTTGCTGATGGTCAATATTGGAAAGTGGAGTCGAAGGATATCTACACATCAAAAGGATGGGAACTGACAGAAAATGTCGGCAATTCTTACGTGTACAATAATGGGGAATTTTTTTTCACGGATATTCAACCTGGGGAACTTGAGGAACAAGACGATGCGCTAGTCGCAATGGAACAATCTTTCCCGTTCATTCTTTATCCTTACGGTATCAAATCGATCTTAATGGATCGAAATGTCGATTATCAATACGAAACGGTCGATCAACGAATAGAAACTTATAGTGACGGTGTTGAATTTAATCCAGAAGTATATGAAGTTGCCTATAGCGAACCGCGCTATAGTTTGACGGCGTTGCAAGCGACGAATGCGGAAAATTTGGCTGAGTTGCCTGCCGAATTTGATCGCTATAAACAATTGCCCGAGGAATTGCCGCAACGAGTTCGTGACCTCGCAGCTGAAATTACCGCAGATGCCGATAGTGTATATGCAAAAACCAGAGCGATTGAACGTTATTTCAGTGCGGATGGATTTGAATACAGCCAGGATGATATACCAATACCGGAAGAAGACCAAGATTATGTGGATCAATTTTTGTTTGAGTCGAAACGGGGCTATTGCGATAATTTTTCGACGTCGATGGTCGTGATGCTTCGAACACTAGACATTCCGGCCCGTTGGGTGAAGGGGTTTACCGAAGGCGAATTGATGGCTCAAAATGGCGATGAGGAAATTTATCAAATCACCAATAACAATGCTCATTCATGGGTTGAAGCATATATGCCAGGTGTCGGCTGGATGCTGTTTGAACCGACGATCGGATTTACCGGAGCGGCAGCAATCAATTTTGATGTAGAAACAGAAACGGACGAGTCTGAAGAACCGGTCATGCCGGAGCGGCCAAATCCGTTAGAAGAAGATGAAGAAGAAGTGGTTGTGGATCCTGTAGAGAAAGGACCGACTCAATGGAGCAAATTTGAACAATATATGCTAGAGCACCGGAAAGTGATTTTATGGACATTCGTGTTGCTAACTTCTGGAGCTTTAATATTGTTCAAACTGCGCAAAAAATGGCTGCCTATTGTTCTCATTCCCTTTTATCGTGTAAGGGGCAATAATGCAGCAACATTTGAAAAAGCTTATTTGCGTTTATTGAAGCAACTCGAATTATACGGTATAAAAAGACAAGATGGGCAGACGCTGAAATCATATGCATCTTATATCGATGCATTTTTTGGAACCCACGATATGACGAAATTGACATCAGCATATGAAAAGTCTTTATACGGCGGCAAAGGAGAAGCTGTGCAGTGGCAAGAGCTGAAAGAAAGTTGGGAATATTTAATCAAACAGACAAGCGGTTGATTTTGGGAGAGCGACCTTGTACAATTGAGAAAATTATATAGTACAGGTGCCCTCATATATGTCTGGTAATATGGACCGGATGTCTCTACCAAGTCCCCGGAAATGACTTGACTATGAAGGTGGATGACGCATGCGTTCAGACATGTGCATTCGCCTTTTTGATGTAGAGCAAAAGAACGCGAGGACGATTGTTTCGCGTTCTTTTGCTATTTTGAGGCCTTGAATCGAATAGAAGAGGTGAAGAGTGTGCCAGTCAGCCCGATGTTGAAAGAGCAGAAAAAGGTAGTGGTTTTGGATTTCGGAAGCCAGTACAACCAATTGATCACACGACGTATTCGTGAAATTGGAGTTTATAGTGAATTGCACCCGCATACGATTACAGCGGAAGAAATCAAAGAAATGAATGCTGCGGGCATCATTTTCTCTGGTGGACCAAATTCGGTTTATGATAAAAATGCATTTTCAATCGATCCGGCTATTTTTGAAATGGGTCTTCCGATTTTAGGGATCTGCTACGGCATGCAGTTAATGGCATTGCATTTAAAGGGCAATGTGGAAAAAGCGCAAAACCGTGAATACGGCAAAGCGGAACTGCAACTTGTAAAAGAAAGCACGATTTTTAAAGACCTTCCAAAAGAACAAATTGTCTGGATGAGCCACGGTGACTTGGTAACTGCAGCGCCTCCTGGGTTTGAAGTGACAGGTACTAGCGCAGGTTGCCCGATTGCTGCAATGTCAGATGAGTCGCGCGGATTTTACGGTGTGCAATTCCACCCCGAAGTACGCCACTCCATTTATGGCAATGAAGTGCTGCGTCAATTCGTCTACGACGTATGCGGCATGGCGGATGAGTGGTCGATGGAAAACTTTATCGAACTCGAAATCGAAAAAATTCGTGAAGAAGTCGGCGATAAAAAGGTTCTATGCGCACTTAGCGGCGGTGTTGATTCTTCAGTAGTTGCAGTGTTGATCCACAGAGCGATCGGCGACCAGCTGACGTGTATGTTCGTGGATCACGGTCTTCTCCGCAAAGGGGAAGCGGAAAGTGTGATGAAGACTTTTGCGGACGGTTTTAACATGAATGTGATTAAAATCGATGCACGCGACCGTTTCATGAACAAACTGGCAGGCGTTTCAGATCCGGAAACAAAGCGTAAAATCATCGGCAATGAATTCATCTATGTGTTTGATGATGAAGCATCCAAGCTTGAAGGCATGGACTTCCTTGCGCAAGGTACACTTTATACGGATATTATTGAAAGCGGCACGACAACTGCCCAAACAATCAAATCGCATCATAATGTAGGCGGTTTGCCGGATGACATGCAATTTAAACTGATCGAACCGTTAAATACATTGTTTAAAGACGAAGTTCGCGCACTTGGCACCGAGCTTGGCATGCCGGATGAAATCGTTTGGCGTCAGCCGTTCCCGGGTCCGGGCCTAGGAATTCGTATTATGGGTGCAGTTACAGAAGAGAAACTGGAAATCGTCCGGGAATCGGATTGGATTCTCCGTGATGAAATAAGTAAAGCTGGGTTAGATCGGGACATATGGCAATACTTCACGGTCCTGCCTGATATCCGAAGCGTTGGAGTTATGGGCGATGCACGCACATACGACTATGCAATCGGGATTCGTGCGGTTACATCGATTGACGGAATGACTTCCGATTGGGCGCGCATTCCTTGGGATGTACTGGAGAAAATCAGTGTCCGTTTAGTCAACGAAGTTAATCACATTAATCGCGTATTGTACGATATTACGAGCAAGCCACCTGCAACAATCGAGTGGGAGTAAAAAAAGAACTGGAATGCCCAAAAAGTGTTCCAGTTTTTTGGATATTATACGAACTATTAAGGGTTAAAATTAATAATTGTTCGTGTTTAGGGTTGTGCATTCGTTTTTGATGTGTTATTCTACAATAGAAATTAAATAACGTTGTCGTATAATGTCGGGGATATGGCCCGAAAGTTTCTACCGAGTTACCGTAAATGACTCGACTACGATTTTTGTCCGGTTCCAGAAAACCGGACCCTCTCTGGATTTTTTGTGGTGGGGTAAATCGAACGCATACGGCTTTTCGCTGTATGCGTTTTTCTGTCTTCTGGCATTATCGCGGCGACAAGCGGAGGAAATTATTGTGAAGAAGTATTTTCAGTTTGAAGAATTGGGCACTAATTATCGCCAAGAAATTATCGGCGGCTTAACAACATTTTTAGCGATGGCTTATATTTTAGTGGTAAATCCACTGACGTTAACGCTTAGCTCGGTACCCGATCTGCCAGATGCACTGCGCATGGATTATGGAGCGGTTTTCATGGCGACTGCATTGGCTGCTGCGGTAGGTAGTTTGATGATGGGAATTGTGGCGAGATATCCGATTGCGCTTGCTCCAGGCATGGGGCTGAATGCTTTCTTCTCTTATACAGTTATTTTAACTTATGGCATTCCGTGGCAAACAGCATTAACTGGCGTATTGTTTTCTGGATTATTTTTTATCATTCTATCGTTGTCCGGTTTGCGTGAGCGTATCATCAACGCGATTCCTGCTGAATTGAAGTTTGCTGTTGGAGCAGGTATCGGTTTGTATATCACGTTCATCGGTCTTCAGAACGCTGGCGTCATAGTCGGGAATCCGGATACAATGGTCGGGCTAGGGGACTTAACCAACCCATCGACGCTCCTTGCGATTTTTGGACTGGTCATCACTGTTATTTTTATAGTGCGTGGCATTAAAGGCGGAATCTTCTTCGGTATGTTAATTGCCGCGGCGGTCGGAATGATTTTCAGTATCGTTGAACTGCCTTCAGCAATCATCGGTCAAGTCCCGAGCATGGCACCGACGTTCGGTGTAGCGCTTGAGCCGATCTTTAACGATCCGGGTTCATTGATGACGATTCAGTTTCTTGTAGTGGTTCTGACATTCTTGTTTGTGGATTTCTTTGATACGGCTGGAACTTTGGTAGCTGTTGCCAACCAAGCTGGCTTGATGACGAAGGAAAACAAATTGCCGCGTGCAGGAAAAGCGCTTTTGGCTGATTCGGTAGCAACTGTAGCTGGAGCGATTTTCGGTACATCGACAACAACTTCTTACATTGAATCCACATCAGGCGTTGCCGCAGGCGCGCGATCAGGATTTGCTTCTGTTGTCACAGGAATTTTGTTCTTAATTTCGATTTTATTTTATCCTTTATTGGAAGTCATCACGAGTGCGGTAACGGCGCCCGCTTTAATCATCGTCGGCGTATTGATGGTTTCTGCACTTGGGAAGATCGATTGGACACGATTTGAAATTGCGGTTCCGGCTTTTCTGACGATGATTGCAATGCCTCTTGGCTATAGCATCGCAACAGGAATAGCGATCGGCTTTATCTTTTATCCAATTACGATGATCTCAGCAGGGAAGGGCAAGCAAGTTCATCCGATTATGTACGGACTGTTTGTCATCTTCGTATTGTATTTCATCTTCCTAGTTTAATTATAGAAGAATCCCGCCATTATCTGGCGGGATTTTTTTGTTGGTTTAGAAAACAGGGGATATTCTCAAGTGATCAATATATTCAGATGCCTTCGGCTTGGAGTTAGCATTTGAATACTGCAAGTAGGCTTATAATGTGTTGGAATCATAAAAAGTGTTTTTATATAGTAGAAAGTCAATTCAAACTTAGCGAAGTGATACCCTAAAGCTTGTTGTATCAAAGTATAATGGTCGATGCTATCGAAAGAATATAGAATTAGATTTCCCT
>JBFIXY010000005.1:0-18888 GCA_041605655.1 Planococcus sp. (in: firmicutes)
GAATACGTAACTTTTGACGCTGATAGCAAAACAGGTACATTCGTACGCCTTCCAGAGCGCAGCGAATTGTCTGCTGAAATCAACGAGCAATTGATCGTTGAGTACTACTCACGTTAATAGCTGCATTTAAATCCCTTGAAATGGCAAAGCGTTTCAAGGGATTTTTCTAGGCAAAGCAAAACCCTCAGTCTGCTTGGACTGAGGGTTTTGCTTTGCCTTTATTTTTCAAAATGGATGTTGTTTTGTTTTAATGCTTGTGCCAGCGTATTATACACTTCGATATCTACGAATTTGATGCCCAAGTGGACAGCCGTTTGTGCAATTACTGGGCTGATGCCTGATAAAGCCGTTTTAACACCGATGATTTCCAGTCCAGTGATCAACTGGAAGATTTGTTGGGCCACCATTGTGTCGATAATAGGCACACCCGATAAATCGATGAATAGTTTTTCCAAATTGTGTTTTGAACTTTGCTCCAAGGTTTTCTCAAAAATGATGGATGCTCGGTGGGATGTAACTTCTCCGATCAAAGGCAACATTCCGGAATTTTTAGTCAATAAAATAACAGGCGCGCTCATTTCAACAATCAATTGCTGTTGCTGATGAAGACGTTCTTGCGCCGTTTTGGCATTTTGCGAACTGAATTCCACAACTACTTTGGATATCGTGTTAACAATCGATATATTCCATTCATTCAATTGTTCTATCGTAACTGAATTCCGATTTTCGGCAGTAAAATCACCTACCATTTCCAGGTATTGCAATTGCGTTCGAAAAAATTCTTCGATTACTGAAACGAGCGGCGTTTCCAAATGCGCTTCATCTTCCGCAATTTCTTCAATCCATTCGTGAAAGTTTTCATAGAATTCATTTTCTTCTTTCAAAAACATCGAGCAAAACCGTTTATGGAATTCGTGGTTTTGGTTTTTCAAAAGAGCAATCTTTTCAGGGTCGCTTGTTCCGTAAACCCCACCTTTGCTTTTATCGAGAGTTTTGTACCAGTTCTCAGTCAAATCCCATGTACGGTCACTTATATAATCATGCAACGCTTGATTTTTAATCATGTTGTCTCTCCTTCTGTTCAAACCAATTCACTTTCCTCTATAATAATACATTCTTGCTCAACGTGCATAGCTAAAGTAAATTTTTTCTAGTTCAAAACCTTGTAACGGTTGAATGACTGCTCAGCACGTTGTTTCACGCGCTATTTGGATTATGCTAAACTGAAGCTAAGTGGAGGTGCATTTTCGTGCGAATCATTTCAATTTGTCCAAGCAATACGGAACTACTCGCCTTTTTGGATGCTGAGCATTTATTGGTCGGTGTCGACGATTATTCGGATTGGCCAAAACGAATAAATGCGTTGCCAAGACTCGGTCCCGACCTTGATATTCGGATGGATGAACTTGAAGCATTAAAGCCAGACTTGGTTCTCGCGTCATTAAGCGTACCCGGTATGGAGAAGAACATCGAGGAACTAAAGAAGCGCGGGATTCCTCATCTGATCCTGAACCCGCAATCGCTCCTTGAAATAGGCAACGACTTGCTGACTGTCGGTGAAGCTTGCAACATTGACGCGCAACCAGTGTACAATGCTTACCAACAAGTGATCGACGACATTAAAATGCGTTCAGCAGAGGCTAAAACGCGGCCTTCCCTCTATTGGGAATGGTGGCCAAAACCCGTTTTCACTCCTGGAAATGTCAATTGGCTTAGCGAAATCAGCGAAATTACTGGAGGCCGAAACACCTTCTCTGACATCGACTTAGCCAATATCCAGACCGATTGGGCTGCCATTGAAAAACGCAATCCCGATTATATTCTTCTCGCTTGGGTTGGTATTATGACATCCAAAGTAAAACCTGAGCTTGTTCGAAGACGACCTGGCTGGGAGAAGATGAAAGCATACGATGAAATTCATATAATGGAAGAAGAGTTGTATTGCCGCCCTTCTCCACGTCTACTCGAAGGAGCGATAAAACTTGGGAAACTGATCCATCCCGAATTATTCCATGATATGGCAACACCCGATTTCATCCTCAACAAGCAAAATGAAAATTAACAAAGAGCCATCTAGAAGATGGCTCTTTGCATTTTATAATCCGGATCGCCCACGTCTAGCTGTTTCATTATCGGCGCCTAATAACGGATCGCGTTCATTTCCATCGTCCACATGGACTGCTCTATTAGTAGATGAATCATCCGAATGCGCTTCTTCAGTACGGCTACCGGTTGAATGAAATTCGTCCACAGCTGTATCGAGTCGTCCGTTTGGTACTTCCGTAGAATCATCGTCGACCAAAACAAGGATGCGTCCAGCGTTTACTTGCGTTTCGTATTCTTTTGCTTCGTGCTCTGGAATTCCAGCTCCGATCAATGCGCCTGCAAGACCACCGACGCCTGCTCCAGCAGCTGCACCTGTTAAACCAGCTACAATTGGCCCTGCAGCTACGATCGGTCCGATTCCAGGTATAGCGATTGACCCAAGTCCGGCAAGTGCACCACCTAGCCCTCCAAAGGCACTACCTGTTAAAGCACCGCTAACAGCGCCTTCACCGGCATGAGTTCCAGTTTCTTCTATTACATGACGGGTTTCCTCTTGATTCTTGCTGATAACCGAAATGTCTTCAGAGCGATATCCTTGCCGCTTTAAACCTTCGATTTCTTTAATTGCTTCTTCTTCATCATGGTATGAACCAATCACTCTCGACATTGTGTTAACGCCTCCTAAAAATAGTAAAATCATTCATTTTGATTGAATTTGCTTCTATTTTTATTTACCCGACAACTCTATTTTAAAACACAAGAAACCTTCAGAAAATCAAAAAGGACGGTGCTAGAGCACCGTCCCTTTTTGAGTCAATTATTGAAATTGAACCATATGGTATTTCTTCTTGCCTCTTCGAATAATAGCGAACGCATCTTCAAGGCGGTCTTTTTCATCAATCACGTATTCAAGGTCCGTCACTTTTTCACCGTTAACGGAAATCGCACCGTTTGAGACATCTTCCCGTGCTTGGCGTTTTGACGTTGATATTCCAGCTTCGACGATCAAGTCCACAATCGACTTCGGCTCTTTCAGCAATTCCACTGAAGGCACATCTTTAAATGCAGAGCGCATTTCATCAGCAGACAATGCTTTCAAGTCACCGCTGAACAAAGCTTTGGTGATGCGTTGTGCATCTAGAAGTGCTTGCTCGCCGTGAATCAGCTTGGTCATTTCTTCCGCTAGCACAATTTGTGCTTTGCGCAGATGAGCTTCTGCTTCAACGGATTTTTCAAGCTCTTCTATTTCTTCGCGCTCAATAAACGTGAAGATCTTCAAGTATTTCACGACATCCGAATCGGCTGTGTTGATCCAGAATTGGTAAAATTCATACGGGGAAGTCTTTTTCGCATCGAGCCAAACAGAACCGCCCGCTGATTTCCCGAATTTCGTTCCATCCGCTTTTGTTACAAGCGGAATCGTGATGCCGAATGCTTTCGTATCTTCCGCATCATGTGTTTTGCGGATCACTTCAAGACCGGATGTAATATTGCCCCATTGGTCTGAACCGCCGACTTGGACACGGCAATTGAAATGATTGTACAAATGATTAAAATCAATAGCTTGGATCAATGTATAAGAGAATTCTGTAAAGGAAATCCCTGTTTCCAAGCGCGTAGCGACTGATTCTTTTGCCAACATGTAATTGACCGAGATCAATTTCCCGTAATCCCGTAAAAATTCAATTGTGCTCATCTTGCCGATCCAATCGTTATTATTGACCATCACAGCGCCATTTTCAGATGCAAAATCAAAAATCTGTTCCATCTGAACTTTGATACCGCGTACATTGTGATCGATTTGCTCCATCGTTTGCAATTGGCGCTCCTCGTTTCGTCCCGACGGATCGCCGATTGTACCCGTCGCCCCGCCCACTAACAAAATAGGCTGGTGGCCATGCATTTGGAAGCGGCGAAGCGTAAGCAACGGCACGATATGTCCAATGTGCATACTATCCGCTGTCGGATCCACTCCACAGTATAACGAAATTTTTTCCGCTTCCAATAATTCCGCTAACCCTTCTTCGTCTGTTTGTTGGTAAATTAACCCTCTCCACTTTAAATCATCTAATAATGCATTCACCATGTTATTTCCCCCTCAATAATTTCACATTCAATCCATAATTTCCTCTAACTAAATCTGCAGAAAACAATGAGCAATAAATAAAAGCGCCCCTGCATGAATAAATCATGCAGGGGCGCTTTTGCGCGGTACCACCCAGCTTAGAGAATTCGATTCCCCGTCTCAATTGTGCCGAACGGGGCACTGCCGTAAACTCCAAGCCTGTAATTCAGGCAATGCGCTTTGACCGGTTCGCACCATCCACCGGCTCTCTTAACAAAGTTCGCACGCCTTACTTCGGACTCTTCATCGTTTTCTTATAAACCTATAAAAATAAGTTTACTTTATTCTTTGCTAATGTCAATGTTTTAGATGATTATAAGAGAATATGCTATAATGAAACGAGATTTTAGGGGGGGAATATTGTGCAAGAAAAATTCAGGAAAATTCTCAGCAGCACTGAAGAAACTTACAATAAATGGACCGCTACTAAATGGTATAGAAGGTTAAATATCACCACTAGCGTCTTTTGGAATTTAGCAATTCTTCTATTTATTATATTACTCACAGGCGGCGTATTTGCCGCATCGGTTGGGGCGGGTTATTTCGCTTCCTTAGTGGATCAGGAAAAACTCCGTACACCTGAAGAGATGAAAAAGGAAATCTATAATTACAACGAAACGTCCGAATTATATTTTGACAATAATGTATATATCGGCAACATCCAAACCGACCTTGAGCGAAAAGTGACGACGCTCGATAAAGTGTCCGACTACGCAATCGACGCAGTTTTGGCAACGGAAGATGAATATTTCAATGATCACGACGGTATTGTACCGAAAGCTATTTTCCGCGGATTGTTGCAAGATGTTTCAAATTCCGATAGCCAAACTGGTGGATCCACATTAACACAGCAATTGATTAAAAACCAAATTCTGACAAACGAAGTTTCATATGAGCGTAAAGCAAAAGAAATCTTGCTCGCTATGCGCTTAGAGAAGTTCATGAAAAAAGATGAAATTCTTGAAGCCTACTTGAATATTGTTCCTTATGGAAGAAGTTCTTCCGGCGCTAACATTGCCGGCATCGAAACCGCAGCAAATGCGCTTTTCAATGTTCCCGCGAGTGAATTGAACTTGCCTCAGGCAGCATTTATTGCAGGTATTCCCAAAGCCCCTTTCCGCTATACACCTTATTCTTCAAATGGCGGCGAAATTAAGAGCGAAGAATCTCTTCAATACGGTTTGGACCGCATGAAAACTGTCCTATTCCGTATGAAAGAGACAAATTACATTACCGACAAAGAATACAATGAAGCAGTCACCTACGATATCGTGAAGGATTTCCGTACGGGCGAATCAAGTTCATTTGAGAAGTACCCATATATCACTGCCGAGTTGCAGCAACGAGCTAACCGCATCATTATGGATGTACTTGCAGAACAAGATGGAGTCGATCTGGAAGAATTGGCTTCTAACGACAAATTATTTGAAGAATATGCGATTTTAGCAGATCGTGCCGTACGTTCGAACGGATACCGCATCCACTCCACCCTTAACAAAGATTTATACGATGCACAAGAAAAAGCGAAAGATGCTTATAAAGGCTATGGAACAACATTAAGCATCCAAGCAACCGATTCAGAAGGCAAAGAATTCACCAAGAAATTGCCTGTTCAAGTCGGCAGTATGACCATCGAAAACAAAACTGGCCGAATCTTAAGCTTTATAGGAGGTCGCGATCACAACATCGAAGAACTGAATCACTCGACTCAAGCTTTCCGTTCTGTGGGATCAACCGTTAAACCTTTATTTGTTTACGGCCCCGCGCTTGAATTCGGTGAAATCGGTGCAGGCAGCCCTGTTGTCGATGTTAAATTCGATATGAACGACAATGGTCAAACTTATAAACCTTCCAACTTTTTCGCAGACAGTGAACAAGGCATTATGCCAGCGCGTAATGCACTTGCTGAATCGCAAAACTTACCTGCTTTACGTTTATTGGCACAGATTAAAGATAAAATGCCGATTCAGTATTTGATTAATAATGGTTTCTCTGCTGTTAGCGAGGAAGAAAACTATTATGCCTCTGCCGCTCTTGGCGGCGGAATCGAAGGATCTGTCGAAGAAGTGACAAATGGCTATTCCACTCTTGCTAACGGCGGAAAACGCGTTCAAGCCCATATGATTTCACGGATTGAAGATGCAGAGGGCAATATCATTTTCGAACAACAAGTTGAAGAGCAGGAAATCTATACCCCACAAGCCGCTTATGTATTAACAGATATGCTTCGTGATGTATTCAAAACAGATCGCGGCACGGCAAGCCGGGCAAATGGATTGCTCAAATTCAGCAATGATTTCGCCGGCAAAACCGGTACTACTCAAGAAACGCGTGATGTATGGCTCGTCGGCTATAATCCGAACGTGACAATGAGCGTATGGCTCGGTTACGACAAAGAAAAATACTCACTCGATAATTTTAGAAATCAAAACTTGGCGCCGTCCACCCGTGTCAATCAGCTATGGGCGAGCCTCATGAACACAACTTACGAAGTCAACCCGGAAATTATCGGAGCAAATGACAAATTCAAAGAACCTAAAGGCATCGTCAGCCGCTCGTTCTGTGGAATATCAGGACTTGCACCCGGCAAGGCTTGTACAGATGCTGGCCTAGTTAAATCGGATCTATTCATCTCAAACGTGATGGTTCCGACTAAACCCGACGATAGTTTGACATCAGGTTCCTATACCACTGTCAACGGCAAAAAATATGCCGCTTTACCGAACACACCTTCAGAATTCGTTTCTAGCGGCGGTACTGGCGTCAACCAAGAATTCGTAGATCGCATGCTTGCTCCGTTCGGTGGAGATGCAGGAAAACTTTTCCCTGGGAATTCCAAATTCTCGAATATCGTATCCGGTGCAACATTAGAACATGACGGTGTAGCACCATCTGGAGTTAGCGCGAAACTTAGCGGCTCTAAAATAACATGGGGCAATTCATCTTCGAATGATATCGTTGGTTACCGTATTTATCGCGGAGGCTCTTCTATCGCTTCCATCTCTGAATCGAAAGACAATTCGTATAGCTTGCCAGGTCCAGGAAGCTACACGGTAGTTGCAGTGGATATCACCGGCAAGCAATCTTCCCCTTCTAATGCGGTGAAGATTGAAGAACCAAAACCGGAACCTGCTCCGAAAGAAGAGAAAAAAGAACCTAAAGAAGAGAAAAAACCGGAGCCAAAACCTCCGGAACCAAAACCAGAAAAACCGGCCGAACCGAAACCTGAACCTGAAGAACCGGCCGAGCCGAAGCCTGAACCTGAAGAACCAACTGAACCAACTGAACCTGAAGAACCTGAAGAACCAGCTGCGTCGAAACCCGCTGAGTCGAAACCGGCTGAGTCGAAACCGGCTGATTCAAAACCAGCTGATTCAAAACCCTAATACCTGAAAAACTAGTGATTCACTACGTTGTAATCTAGACCTTATAGAATTGCATAGTGGTGAAGATGCATAAAAAAAGTCGCAGCTGATAATCAGCTGCGACTTTTTTATATACTCTATTAATCTTCCATCGTGGATAAATCGCCTGTCGGCAGATCCAATTCCCAAGCTTTCAATACACGGCGCATAATTTTACCGCTTCTTGTTTTCGGCAACTTGTCTTTAAACTCGATTTCTTTCGGCGCCGAATGGGCAGCCAACCCTTTTTTCACAAATTGCTGGATTTCTTGAACCAACTCCTCAGAAGGTTCATAACCTTCGTTTAAAGCTACAAATGCTTTGATGATCTCGCCGCGAACAGGATCCGGTTTCCCAATAACGCCCGCTTCAGCCACCGCTGGATGCTCCAATAACTTACTTTCTACTTCAAATGGTCCGACTCGTTCACCAGAAGTCATGATGACATCATCAACACGGCCTTGGAACCAGAAATATCCATCTTCATCCATGTAAGCGGAGTCGCCCGACACATACCATTTATCATTAATAAAATATGAATCGTATTTTGCTGGGTTGTTCCAGATTTGCCTCATCATCGATGGCCAACCTTTTTCAATCGCCAAGTTCCCCATTTGGTTTGGCGGCAATTCGTTTCCGCGGTCGTCGACGATCGATACTTTAATACCAGGTAAGGGCTTGCCCATAGATCCCGGTTTAATATCCATCGATGGATAATTACAAATTGTTTGAGCACCTGTTTCCGTCATCCACCATGTATCATGAATACGTTTTTCAAATACCTTGACACCCCATCGTACGACTTCAGGGTTTAACGGCTCTCCGACTGAGAGGACGTGGCGTAAAGTAGATAGATTGTACTCTTTCACTAACGCATCCCCCGCTCCCATCAGCATACGGAAAGCTGTCGGTGCACTATACCAGACGGTAACGCCAAAATCTTCTATCGCCTTATACCATGCATCCGGCGAGAAACGGCCTCCAATAATCACCGTCGTCGTCCCAGACAACCACGGCGCAAATACGCCATACGCAGTTCCTGTAACCCATCCTGGATCGGCCGTGCACCAGTAAATATCCTGTTCTTTCAGATCCAATACCCATTTACCTGTCTGGTATTGCTGGACCATCGCATATTGAGCGTGCAAAACGCCTTTCGGTTTTCCTGTTGACCCGGAAGTATAATGCAGCACCAGTCCGTCTTCTTTATCCAGCCATTCGACATCGAATTGATCCGAACAACCGTGAAGATGTTTTTTAAAATCGACCATTTTGTTATCTTCTTCAATATTATCCCCTACGAGAAATACCGTTTTCAAATTTGGCAAGCGATCTAATGGAATGCGCGGCAATAGTTCCGGCGTTGTAATAATCGCTTTGGCCTCACTATCATCTAGGCGATCATAAATGGCCCCTTCCATGAAAGCTTCAAACAAAGGTCCAACGATCAGTCCCATTTTCAATGCCCCGAACATCGCAAAATACAATTCAGGCGAGCGTGGCATAAAGATAAAGAAGCGATCACCTTTCTCCAAGTCCGAATGCGCTTTCAATAAATTGGCCGCTCGATTGGTCATGCGCTTCATCTCATAGAACGTGTAAGATTCGTTGCGATTCACATCCTGATAATAAAGCGCGACTTTATTTTTTCGATCTGATTCAGCATGGCGGTCAATCGTTTCATGAGCCATATTGATCTTCCCTGTTTTCGACCAGCTGAATTCCTTCTCAACTTCCGCCCAGTCGAATTCTGATGACACGGCGTCGTAATTATGTAAGTTGTAATCTCCTGGAACAGCTGCAATTGTTTCGACTTTCATCTTCATCATCCTTTCGAATTGATTCTCTTTCATTCTACAACAATCGCTTTGTCGAATGCGAATAATTTCAATTTTTTAGAATATTGAATTGCTGGTTGCGGAAACGTTACAAAATTAAAGCGGTTTCATGTATAATAAATGTACTTGTAATCGATAGGCGGTGAAATGATGGAACATAAGAAAATCTACAACGCGTTAGAATTGAAAACAAAACATGGTCCAATCATTATTGAAGGACCGGTTTCTTCAAAAGATTTGAAAGCGCTTGAATTCCATGAAGACTTAGTGGCTTTTCGCCTTCCTGCACAGCAGCATAAAGCAATTACTGAGATAGCCGACCTCCCAGAAGGGCGCATCCTCATAGCTCGAGACCAGAACACTATTGTTGGCTATGTCACATACCTTTACCCAGATCCACTAGAACGATGGTCAGAAGGAAACATGCAGAATCTTATTGAACTTGGGGCCATTGAAGTTATTCCAAAATATCGAGGAAGCGGAGTCGGGAAATCTTTGCTGAAAGTATCAATGATGGACGATGCTTTAGAAGATTTCATCGTCATCACGACTGAATACTATTGGCATTGGGATTTGAAAGGCACCGGCTTAAACGTATGGGAATACCGCAAAGTCATGGAAAAAATGATGCAAGCTGGCGGCTTGGAGTATTACGCAACCGACGAACCGGAAATTAGTTCCCACCCTGCCAATTGTCTAATGGCGAAAATCGGCAGCCGCGTTGACCAGGATTCCATCCAACAATTCGATCAACTTCGTTTTAAGAACAGATACATGTACTAATCCGAAACCAAGGGGTGTTTCCATGTTACTTGAGGAAATTATGAAGACCGATGTACATACATTAGCGCCTAGTCAAACAGTTCAAGACGTAATGGATCTTTTTGAAGAACGACGGATCCGCCATGCACCAGTAGTTGAGGATGGCAAAGTCGTAGGCGTTGTGACCGAGCGCGATTTAAAAGATGCGCTGCCATCAAGATTTTCGGTTTCGCCGAAGATCAATGCGCATGAAATGAAAGTATTTGAAATCATGACAAAAAATCCAGTGACCGGACATCCTTTGGATTTCGTCGAAGAAACAGCATTGACTTTCTATGACCAGAAAATCGGGTGTCTGCCGGTTGTCAGCAATGATCAGCTCGTCGGATTTTTGACTGAAACTGATTTGCTGTATAAATACATCGAATTGACTGGGGCACATCAGCCCGGTTCGCATATTGAAATACGCGTGCCGAATCGCTCCGGTATGCTCTACGAAGTCTCCAAAGTTTTTTACA
Organism: Planococcus sp. (in: firmicutes); assembly: GCA_041605655.1. Classification (GTDB taxonomy): domain Bacteria; phylum Bacillota; class Bacilli; order Bacillales_A; family Planococcaceae; genus Planococcus. The sequence goes on from JBFIXY010000005.1 coordinate 10,694, forward strand.
ATTACAAAGTCAATGTATGGAGTGTTCTCGTCTACCCCGACAAACAGAACAACGAAAATAAAATTTTGGTTTTCCGAATTCAAACCATGAATCCACTCTCAATCATTGATGACTTAAAAAAAGAAGGTTTCGATGTTTTATGGCCAAACACACCACAGATCGACAAATGAAGCACGCTGTATTTATCTACTCAGAGGATCAATTGGGGTATAAATTCTCTGAGACCCACCCATTTAACCAAAAAAGGTTGGTATTAACAGTAGACCTTCTCGAAAAAATGAATGCGCTTCCACAAGAATTGATTGTCCCCCCGCGTATTGCTACAGACGAGGAATTATTGCTAGCCCATGACCAGCGCTATATCGACATCATCAAACAAGCGAGTTTGGGCAACCTCTCCCCTGAAGCAGGTGAGAGTTATGGCATCGGAACGGAAGACACGCCAATCTTCAAAAACATGCACGAAGCAAGCGCGTGCCTCGTCGGCGGGACGCTGACAGCTGTCGATTGCGTCATGGAAGGTAAAGCACAACATGCATTGAATCTCGGTGGCGGACTGCACCACGGCTTCCGCGGAAAAGCCTCAGGATTTTGTATTTACAATGATAGCTCTGTTGCCATCAATTACATGAAGCAAAAATACGGTGCACGTGTCCTTTACATTGACACAGATGCGCACCACGGCGACGGTGTTCAATGGAGTTTCTACGATGACCCGGATGTGTGCACAGTATCCATTCATGAAACGGGACGTTATCTCTTCCCTGGCACCGGCAATATCAATGAACGTGGAAGCGGCCAAGGTTATGGGACTTCTTTCAATTTCCCAATCGATGCGTTCACTGAAAACGAATCATTCTTGGAAATATACCGCACAGCCATGAAAGAAATTGTGGAATTTTTCAAACCAGATGTTATTCTCAGTCAGAATGGCGCAGATGCTCATTATTTAGACCCTCTGACGCATTTATACGGCACAATGGATATTTACCGGGAAATCCCTAAAATAGCTCATGAGCTTGCTCATGAGTATTGTGAGGGTCGCTGGATTGCTGTAGGTGGAGGCGGTTATGATATATGGCGCGTCGTGCCAAGGGCGTGGTCTTTATTGTGGATGGAAATGAACGACTTCCCTATTCCAACTGGTCCGTTGCCTTCTTCGTGGCTGACTAAATGGCAGTCAGAATCGCCCGTACCGTTAATCGAAACGTGGGAAGATCCAGAACAAATGTACCAAGCCATTCCTCGTAAAGAAGAAATCACAGAAAAAAACCATGAAATGCTTAATAAAGCATTATATATGATACGAAACGCATAACGCATAAAAGCCCCCAAATGGGGGCTTTTATGCGTTTTTCGTGGATTGGCGCTCTTCAATTCGGTAAGGCAATATCACTTGTTTTTCTTCGATTTCTTCAGCATTCATATACTTTGTAAGAAGTCTCATTGATACTGCACCAATATCATACAGCGGCAACGCAACCGACGTTAACATCGGTCGAGCCATTCTCGCCAACTTCGAGTTTTCATAGCTGATGACTTCAACATCCTCAGGTATATTCTGTCCATTCGCTTCTACAGCGTGGATAACCCCAAATGACATTTCGTCATTGCTGACAAAATAAGCGGTCGGCTCACTCTCTTTCAACGTTTCAACTGCTTCAATTGCTTCATCATACGAATTGTCGCATTCGACGATTAACTTTTCATCATAACCCAAGCCAGCATCATTCAATGCTGTTTGGTATGCCTTCAGCTTATAATCTTTGTTCACTTTAGATGTGAGCGGTCCTGAAATAAATGCAATCCGCTTATGGCCATTGGCAATCAATTTATTCACTGCTTCGTATGCAGCGCTGTAATAATCGATATTTACAGAGGCGATGCTGTCGGATTCATCAATCGACCCCGCCAACACGATCGGTGTTGGGGAACGCTTCATTTCACTAAGAAGTTCACTTGAAATAACATCGCTCATGAATACAATGCCATCCACTTGTTTACCTAGCATCGTTTCAAGCAATTGAAGTTCCTTGTTCTGATTTTGATCTGAGTTCGACAAGATGATGTTGTAGCGATACATCGTGGCTATGTCTTCTATTCCGCGGGCAAGTTCGGCATACATGCTATTTGAGATATCCGGAATGATGACACCGACCGTGGTGGTTTTTTTGCTGGCTAGCCCTCTTGCTACTGCATTCGGACGATACCCAAGCTCTTCAATCACTTTTAATACTTTCTTCCTTGTAGCAGGTTTCACATTTTGATTGCCATTGACTACACGCGAAACAGTCGCCATGGATACATTTGCTTCCCTCGCTACATCATAGATCGTTACGGTCACGGTGCGCCCTCCTTCCTTAATATCTTTTATCATACGATAAAAACTTTCCTTTTTTCAACTAAAAAAGAAAAGCCGGGTAGCTACCCGGCTCTTCGGATTTACATTTTCAATTCGTATTGCTTCATGAATTTCATCAAAGCATCGTAGTATTCATCAAATTGGTGCAAATCCATTTGCTGTGCAGCATCTGATAATGCAACAGCTGGATCTGGATGTACTTCAGCCATAACGCCGTCAGCCCCAATTGCAATTGCAGCTTTAGCAGCTGGAAGAAGCAAATCGCGACGTCCTGTTGAATGCGTTACATCGACAAATACAGGAAGATGCGTTTCTTGCTTCAAAATCGGCACTGCCGAGATATCTAATGTGTTGCGTGTCGCTTTTTCGTAAGTCCGAATACCGCGCTCACATAAAATAATTTGGCTATTGCCTGAAGCGATGATGTATTCAGCAGCGTTGATGAATTCATCAACAGTTGCTGACATTCCACGTTTTAGCAATACCGGTTTGTTGATCTGTCCTACCGCTTTTAACAATTCGAAGTTCTGCATGTTTCGTGCACCGACTTGAACGACATCCACGTATGGCAATGCTGCTTCCAAATGATGCGGTGTAACGATTTCTGAAACCACTGCAAGCTTGTATTGATCTGCAGCAGCTTTTAACATCTTCAAGCCTTCAAGACCTAAGCCTTGGAAATCATATGGAGATGTGCGTGGCTTGTATGCCCCACCACGGATCATTCTAAGCCCTTTAGCGCCAATCGCTTCAGCGACTTTAGAAACTTGATCTTGGGATTCTACAGCGCATGGACCGAAGATGAACGATGGAGTTCCGTCGCCGATTTTTTCACCATTGATATTGATGATCGTATCTTCAGCTTTTTTCTTACGTGACACAAGAAGAGCTTTGCGGTGATCTTCCTCTTGCATATCTAATGCAGATTTGAAAATCTCTTTGAATATATGGTCAACCGTCTTCTGGTCTAATGGGCCTTTATTATTTTGTTTCAACAAATCCAGCATATGGCGTTCACGCAATGGGTCATAGCGATTGACACCTTGCTTTTCTTTAATCTTTCCAATTTCTTGGATGACTTTAGCGCGTTCGTTGATCAATGTGAGGATTTCGAGGTTAACCGCATCCACTTTCTCTCTTAGCTGTTCTAAATCTAAATGACTCATAATTTAGTGCTCCCTTCGCGTATCATCATGTTGTTGGTTTTGCTTAACATGTTTAGACTATTATAAGCAAAGTATTCCGTAAAGTCACGCATTTTTATTTTAGCGATTCAACGCGCTAAAGTGTTTAGACAAAAAAAGCCGAAGCCCAAGGGCTCCGACATCTTTTTTAAGCAATAAATTCTTGCATCGCTTTGCTTGTAATTCGTCCATGAGACGCTTTCCAATCCACTTTTTGGTTCGTAAAATGAAAAGCTTGTGGAGAAGCATGCCTCACTTCCGTCAATGCTTCAATATTGTTAGAAAGCTCCCGATCTTCCTGTACGACTAGGAACAGGAAGAGCTGATTCGGATGCAGCGAACAATACTCATTGTATTCGTTCCATGCAGATGCCGACACAGCACAAGTGCTACTATGCTTTAATAGCCAGTAATGCTCGGTATGTGCAGTGGCTTTCTTTAAATCGTCTAAATCATGTATACGTACTAAATTTTCCATTTAATCCGCTCCCAGATCATTTCGATGATTATTTATTGTTTGATTTTTTTTCTTCTTTCACTTCTTCAACTGCCTCTTTTAATGCATTTGCTGTTGAACTGAAAGCTTCGTGGCCAGCTGATTCTGTTTGATCAATCGAGTTTTGAACAGTATCAAGCATTTCAATCGTTTCTTCACCCTCAGAAGATGCAGTGCCATCGTCCATCGGAGATTGGCCTGATTTCATCCCTTTGACTTTATCAACAACTTTAGTCGACTGCTCTTTGACTTGTTGCGTCAATTCGCTTGATCTTTCTTTCGCGCTATCAGTATAAACTGAAGTTTTCTCTTTTAACGTGCTTGCTTGTGTATTCAAATCCGTTCTCAATTCTTTGCCGGATTTAGGTGCCAACATCAATGCAGCTGCAGCTCCAATAATTCCACCAACAATTGCTCCCACTAGGAAGCCTGAAGAACCTGACTCTTCTTCATAATCGTATAAATCATCGTAACGGTTGCCCATGCCATATGATTGCGGCACGAAAGCGCTTTGCTGGCCGTTATAATCGTTTTGCGTATAGTAATTTTTGTTCGTATAGTCCGATTCACTGTAGTTTGGCTTCTGGCCATTGTTGTTTTGGTTTGTCATATTGAATTCCTCCATTTTGTTTTAAAGTTATTAAAACTGATCGTTATGCGGTAATTTTTTTTGACCTGGAACTGGAGCGCTCGGCTGTGAAGCGCTTGCTTCATAAACTTTGCGCTCTTTCCATTTGTCGCGAATCCCCATTGCAACGTTGCCCCATTGGACAACCTGAGCAATTTTGTCTTCATTTTGTTCAACATGAGTTGAAACAGTCGAAGTGATGCGACGGACAGATGAGTTCAAATCAGTTACCGAATTTCCGACACCTCTCACTGCGTCTACCACCGTATTAAGTTTTTCTGATTTCACTTGGATATCTTCTGCCAACTCATTTGTTTTATGCAAAAGGTTAGTGGTTTCCAAGGTAACCCCTTGTAATTGGTTTTCAAGCCCTGACACAGTTCCTGAAACTTCTTTCAGCGTGTTTTTCAGGGAGTTCAATGTCATAGCTAATGCTATACATAGAACTAAGAATCCGACAGCAGCAACGATAGCCGCTATGTAAAGTAGTATTGCCCAATCCATGCTGATTCCTCCTTTTTAAATACTGGTATATCTCTTTGTACCCCACCATCAATTGGCATAAACACCGGTACTTTAGATTAATTCTACTAAAACATCAGGGAATCCTGCATTAAATTAAATGTCTGTTTATTCAGAACATTATATGTAATTGGAACTATAATTGATCGTGAATGTTGCATCGTTTTATAGACAGCTTTCTTTTAATGATGTAAGGCTTGGAAATTTAGTGATTCAATCGCATATTCTATTTATAAAGATTGTTAGCCAAAATAATAATTACTAAAAAACGACCATAAATGACTCCTGATAAAAACAGGGTCATCTATGGTCGTTAGTTTCGATCGGCTATTAAACTGTCTTCCCTGTTTTAATCAAGGTTTCGAAAGCCTTTTGAAATTTAGTCACATCTCCAGCGCCCATGAACAAATACACTGCATTTTCATGTTCAAGCAATTGCGAGACATCTTCAGATTGTAAGATGCGGCTGCCATCGATTTTATTCTCAAGATCTTGAATCGTCAAGACTCCTACTTCTTCGCGAGCAGAACCAAAGATATCGCATAGATAAACTTGGTCAGCGCTGCTTAGGCTATCTGCAAACTCTTGCAAGAATGTTTGTGTGCGCGTAAATGTATGCGGTTGGAATATCGCAATCACTTCGCGGTCAGGAAATTTCTGGCGTGCAGATTGCAACGTCGCCCGGATTTCAGTTGGATGATGCGCGTAATCATCAATAAGAATACGCCCTTCGAGTTCCGTTTGCGTGAATCGGCGTTTGACCCCTTCGAAGTCCAAAAATTGTTGTTGGACAACATCTGCAGGAATGTTTTCGTAATGGCATAGTGAAATAACCGCCAATGCATTTAAAATGGCGTGGTCACCAAACATCGGAATCATGAAAGTATGATAGAACTCATTGCGGATCATGACGTCAAATGTTGTACCTTCAGTTGTCTTCACAATGTTGCGTGCTTGAAAATCATTTTCTTGGCCAAAACCGTAATATACAACTGGAATTGGTGCTTGTATGCGCTGAAGATATTCGTCATCTCCGCAAGCAATGATGCATTTCTTAACTTGCTGTGCCATTTCTTCAAATGCATTGAACACATCGTCGATGCCCGCAAAATAATCGGGATGATCAAAATCGATATTGGTCATGATTGCATAGTCAGGATGATAGGCAAGAAAGTGGCGACGGTATTCACAAGCTTCTGCAACGAAGAAATGCGAGTTTTCCTTGCCATATCCAGTGCCATCGCCAATCAAGTAAGACACGGGTTTGAAGCCGTCTAAAACATGCGCCATTAAGCCTGTTGTCGATGTTTTACCGTGAGCACCAGTAATTGCAACCGATACATATTGTTTCATCAAGTCGCCAAGGAATTCATGATAACGAATGATCGTTGCCCCAAGTTCTCTCGCTTTAACAAGCTCAGGATGGTTATCGTTAAATGCATTCCCCGCGATGATGGTCATGTTTTCTCTTATATTGTCTGCTTCAAAAGGCAAGATGGTGATGCCTCTCTCACGCAATCGGTCTTCAGTGAAAAAATATTGTTCAATATCAGAGCCTTGTACGTCATTGCCCATGTCGTGCATAATTTGCGCGAGTGGGCTCATACCGGATCCTTTGATACCGGTAAAATGTAGAACTGTCATAAATGAACCTCCTGTGGAAGTTGAAAAGAGTCTATTAATTACGCCGAGCGAAATTTATAGCTAGTTAACAAAACATAATCATCCGATTATATCATTTTTTTATCCATACCGATACACCCGATATTTCATGTCATGATTGAAATTCGGGCGTAACTTATTGAAAAACGCTCTCGATGTCATTTTCAGTGATCAATACCGATCTCGCTTTACTGCCGTTCTGCTCAGAAATGAACCCGTGTTGTTCAATCAAATCCATCAGTCTGGCAGCACGGTTATAGCCTATATGGAATTTGCGCTGCAACAATGATGTTGAAGCACTTCCCTGAGTCATGATGAATCGGCAAGCCTCTTCAAACAAATCGTCCTGCACATCCGCAGTTCCACTTCGCTTGATCAGCTCTTCTTCATTGAAAAAATATTCTGGCTCGCCTTGCGACCGAACATGCGCGATAACATCTTCAATCTCATTATCGGTCACAAATGTCCCTTGAATTCGAACAGGTGCGGACATGCCATTACCAAGATAAAGCATATCGCCCCTTCCAAGCAAGCGTTCTGCACCTTGCGAATCCAGGATTGTTCGACTATCCACTTGTGAAGACACAGAAAATGCAATCCGCGTTGGAATATTCGATTTGATGAGCCCGGTTATAACGTCGACAGAAGGGCGTTGGGTCGCAATGACCAGGTGAATTCCACACGCGCGAGCTTTTTGCGCAATTCGGCAAATGGAATCTTCCACATCAGATGGCGACATCATCATGAGGTCAGCGAGCTCATCGATTACGATAAGAATATACGGAAGATGTTGTGCGTAGTTCCCTTTTTCTTTCACCAATTTATTGTATCGATTCAAATCCCTTACACCTGAGTGGGCGAATAATTGATAGCGCCTCTCCATTTCCTCAACTGCCCATTTCAGCGATGCTGTTGCCGCTTTCACATCTGTAATGACTGGACTTACCAGATGTGGAATATGATTATACGGGGCAAGTTCTACCATTTTTGGATCAATGAGCAGCATTTTCAAGTCTCGTGGCGATGATTTGTAAAGCAGACTTACCAGCAATGAATTGATGCAAACACTCTTTCCTGATCCTGTTGCCCCCGCTATCAAACCATGCGGCATTTTACGCAAGTCCAATGTTACGGGCTTACCAGTCAAATCGAGTCCGAGCGCCGCTTCAAGCGGGGAGTCCGATTCTTGAAACACCCTGCTTTCAATTACCTCAGAAATCCTTACAGGACGGGAGGTGCGGTTCGGGATTTCAATTCCAATCGAGCTTCTGCCCGGAATCGGGGCTTGAATGCGAATATCTTTCGCTGCTAGCGCCAGCTTCAGATCATCCGCTAAATTCC
>JBFIXY010000006.1:0-17790 GCA_041605655.1 Planococcus sp. (in: firmicutes)
AGTATTGCAGGCGGTTTGTTTGATATACTTGGCGGCAAGTAAGATTCCGCTTTCTTATCGAAATTGCTTAATTGCTGCTTCATAGTTCACAAGAAAAGCAGTCAATGAAAAGTCTTAAACGACTTTCCATTGACTGCTTTTCTATTTATTGGTCTGGATATCAAACATTCTGCGTTATTATTTCTTGCGAGTTCGCATTTCTTCAACAATGCTTGTATATTTTTCAAAATCAAATTCCACACTGTTCGGTTTATAGAAGTACAATATCGATTGACGTTCCCCTTGCGCGAGCATAAATTCAACGACTGCTTTCGGGCTTTTCATATCGATTCCTGACCGCTCGGCAGCCGCCAAGCTATCGAGAATGGCTGTCGGTGTCGCTGCCATCAAATCATCCCTTCTGTCTGTTGCGTTTCCGCTTTTTTCTCATACATCAACTCACCCGCAACAACCGTCATTTCCACTTGCGCTTCAACGATTTGCTCCAATTCGCCAGCAAATAAATCACGGTCGAATACAGTGAAATCAGCATCAAACCCAACCATGATCCGGCCGCGTTCATGTTCCTTGCAAATTGCTGCCGCGCTGCCGCTCGTGTACAGTTGAACAGCTTCAAAACGGCTCAATTTCTCTTGTGGCATATAGCCTTCGTGGGTTTCATATGGCTTTCTTCTTGCAACAGCTGCATAAATACCAAGAAGCGGATCCACTTCCTCAATCGGTGCATCTGAACCACCTGCCGAGATCAACCCTTTTCTAAGCAGGCTCTTCCACGCATAAGCCCAATTAATGCGTTCCACACCAAGCCTTTCAATGACCCATGGGAAATCAGAAGTTACAAAACTTGGCTGAATGTCTAATGCAACATCCAACTTTTGCATGCGTTCGACTAAATCTTCCCGTACCACCATCGCATGAATCAGGCGGTCTCTTTTCCCAGCAGGAACAGGATGCATTTCAATGGCATCAAGCGCTTTCTCAAGTCCAAGGTCGCCAATTACATGAATGGCGACAGCTTCTCCATGTTTCCGAGCCATGCCGACAAGCCGCTTTAATTCATCATCACTATGCATTGCCACTCCGCTTGTCGTCGGGTCATCATTATACGGTTTGCTAAGCAATGCCGTTTTTCCACCAATTGAACCATCAGCAAAAATTTTCATGGCGCCTGGATCGATAAACGGTTCATTATAGCTAGCGGTTTCAATCATGTCTTCAAACACACTATGCGCGCGCAACAGATGCGCTCTGAATTTTAACGATCCGCCAATGACGTTTTTAAACGCTTGCAACGGTCGATTGTAATCGCCGTAATAGCCCATATCTTCTGTGTGTGCACCAGTTAATCCTAATGACAATAAATCTTCCACTGAAGTTTTCAGCGCAGTCGTCAAATAATCGACGCTTACTTCCGGCACTTGGCAAGATACCAAGTCTTGTGCTGCATCAAGTAAATACCCAGTAGGTTCTCCGTCATAATCACGGACAATGACACCACCCTCTGGATCTTCCGTATCTTTTGTAATGCCAGCCAGCTTCAACGCACTAGAGTTCGCCAAAATTGCGTGACGACAAACTCGCTTTAATAGCATCGGAGAAGTTGAAATTTCATCCAACTCATTGCGGTGGAAAATTTTTCGGTCAGCGAAATTATTCTCGTTCCATCCTTCACCGATAAACCAATCATTTTCCCCAAGATGTTGCATCGACCGGATCAATTCACTTTTCATCTCTTCCGCAGATTCGATTTTTGATAAATCCACCCGTAGCAATTTCTCGCCGTGGCCAATCATGTGCATATGGCTATCGACGAAACCGGGATACATCACTTTTCCTTGCAAGTCGACGACATCATCTGCCGCATCTTTCAATTGATCATATGTCCCAACTTGTTCGATTTTACCATCGGAAACGAGCACCGCTTCTACAGTGTCCCCTACAGACGCCATCGTATAAATTATGCCACCATGCCATAAGGTTTTCATGCTGTCACTCCTTTTCTATTCTTAATGATAAATCCAATTCCTTTCGTATTCAACAACATTGATTTTAAATAATACAAAATTTGAGGCAATTCTTATGTGCGACAAAATAGCCGGTATTTATGCTATAATTAAGTCCATATTTTAGAAAGCTGAGGTGAACCCTCCAAACCGGAGGGAACAATTGGACAGTATACTTATTTTAAATTTGTTTTTGGTGACTATTTTAATCGCATTAACCGCATTGTTTGTCGGATCCGAATTTTCCATGATTCGTGTTAGACAATCCCGAATTGATCAATTGATTTTGGAAGGCAATAAAAATGCCGTGCTGACGAAGAAAATTTCCGAGCATCTGGATTATTATTTATCCGCTTGTCAATTAGGTATCACCGTCACGGCCCTTGGGCTTGGGTGGCTTGGAGAACCGACCGTTGAACGTATTTTGCATCCGGTCTTTGAAAACTTCGGAATTGGTGAACCAACAGCATCCGTCCTTTCGTTTGCTATCGCTTTTGCCAGCATCACGTTTTTGCATGTCGTGTTAGGTGAACTTGCGCCGAAAACTCTGGCGATTCAGTACTCTGAAAAGATGGCGTTATTCTTTTCTCGCCCATTAATCCTTTTCGGAAAAATCATGAATCCTGCTATCTGGTTAATGAATGGTTCCGCTCAGGCGCTGCTAAGGTTATTTGGAGTTGAACCTGCAGGGCACGAACAAGCCCATTCTGAAGAAGAACTGAAAATCATCATGAATCAGAGCTACCAGAGCGGCGAAATCAACCAAACCGAACTATCGTATATGCAAAACATCTTTTCTTTTGATGAACGGCAAGCGAAAGATGTCATGATTCCTCGAACGCAAATGGAAACCATTTCACTTGAAATGGATCATGATGACCTGATGGAAATTGTTCGGGAGCATCAATACACCCGCTATCCGGTTACTGAAGTTGGCGATAAAGATGATATTATCGGCTTTGTCAATATTAAGGAAATGCTTACCAACTTTACGATAAACAATAATTTAAAAGAAAGTATCAATGTCCATGAAATTCCTTTTGTCGTGGAAGGTTCACTTATTCAAAATGTATTATTGACCATGCAGCGCCAGCAAGTGCACATGGCCATTGTAATCGACGAATATGGCGGAACAGCCGGTGTAATTACGATGGAAGATATTTTGGAAGAAATTGTCGGTGAAATCCGCGATGAATTCGATGTCGATGAAGCTGATGAGATCAAGGCACTTGACGCGCACAATTATCTATTGAATGGCCGCGTGCTGATTTCCGACCTTGAAGAGCGTTTCGGCATCGTTTTTGAAGATAGTGAAGATGTGGATACAATCGGTGGATGGGTTCAAATGATGAACACTGAAATCGGCGAAGGCGAATCCCTCAATTTACCGACACACACGATTACCGTCATCGAAATGGAAAATCACCAAATCATCACGGTCCAGTTAACACGCAAAGATCTAGATGAAACACCCAAAGCTCAACTAGCTGAACAAGAATAACAAAACCCCCGCTTTTTTAGCGGGGGTTTTGTTATTTTTCATCTAGTAATGACTTTTCGTATTCAAATTTTTTCATCAGCATTTCCCCGGAATAGCCTTCTTCGATCAGACGCGCTAGTATGGCTTTCGTTTGATCGTCTGCAGCGTGTGGATGCTCGTCACGATCGAATTCTACAACATTCGATTCATCTGTAATCCAGTCTGAAAAGCTGCCTGTGTACATTTTTAATGCCCCGTGCCCTTGTTCCAGCAACTTGGCATATAACATTGCTGCTGATACGCCGCTGCCACAATAAACGACAGCTGGTTCGTGTTTTTGAAGCACGTCAGAAATATTCACTTCTTCTTTAATGCTGCGTCCATCAATCAATTGTTCCCAGTCAAAATTACGTGCACCTGGAATACGGCCAGATACCGGATCAATCGGTTCTTCTAAGCCTGCGTAACGCGCAGCTGAGCGAGCATCCACCAGCACACCAAGTTCATTTCCCTTAATGATGTCTTTCACATAGTCCTGATCAGCGTATATTGCATCGTTGAAATTCAACGGCGTTTCAGTCCGCTCATAGTTTGGCATTTCTGTTGATACGGTTAAGCCCTGTTCTTTTAAATCGCTAAACCCCTTTTTGCTGATAAAGACGTTTTCAAATCCTGCGTATTTCAAGAGCCACCATGCACGGGCAGCGAATGGAGCGCCGCCTTGATCGTATACCATGACATGATCTTGAGGATCCAAGCCGCTTGCATGGATCAATTCTGTGATTTTTTCTTTGCTCGGCATTGGATGACGTCCTGCACTAGAGGACATATCAGATAAATCCTTTTCCAAATCCCAATAAATTGCGCCTTCAATATGTTCGCTGTCGTATAAGTTTTTACCTGCTTGGGTATCTTTCAGATCAAATCGTGCGTCAATCCACCGATAATTCTCCGTACCGTTACTATCAACAAAAACTTTCATTCGATTACTTCCTTTCTTGTGCTAAAGTAGCTAACGATTTTTTCCATTCATTTAGAATTTCCTGCTGTTGCAGCAAAGTTCGTTCAGATTCGATTTGGTCCACTGCTTGACGCAGAATATGCTGTCGAAGCCCTTCAGCTTCTTGGTCAACCCAATGTTCTGCCCACGCAGCAAGCTTTGCTTGTTCATCATCCAAGTACGTCAACGCGTCTGGTTGCATCAATGCTTGAAGCGCATCTCGAAGCTTCTCTTTTTCGTTTTTTTCGAAAAAGGCTTTATTATTTTTATAATACACTTTGACAGTACTGTAATTTGCTTGTTCGAAGGGTTTTGACACTTCTAAAGAAGGCGCTTCTTCCACTTCGTAAGGTGTAAACGAAAAGTCCGGATTCAATTCTTTCAGCTTGGCTGAATCGTCTTTGAAACGCATCGTGATTTTTTTATCGATAAATTGAGCTAGCCTGAAATTGGTAACACGCAACTCCTGTTGGAAATCGAATGCCACCATTTCGGTTATTTCCGCCAATGCCCCATCGAGTGCCTGTTGGGAACTTTTCCCTGAAAACGCTGACGGGTTGAATGCTTCTTTAAAGAAATCGTTAAAGCGGTAAAACACGCGCTGGTTAACGTAATAAACCAATTCCTCCAGTTCTTGCAGCGTTTCACGAGACAAAATTGCTGATGCCGATGCACTAAACATAATGCGCAATTGCTGCTCCAGCTTTTTCAACTCCATCAGACGCTCATCTTTGCGAAGCAAGTTCCGTTCGGTTTGATCAATCAACCCTTTAAATCGGTCAACGGCTTTTTGTTCTTCTTCAGCCAGCGATTGCACCGCCATTCCTTTCAGTTCGTCTTTCAGGAAATGCTGGAACGCGGTTTCGAATTCCGGCATGCCCGAATTGTCGCGATCGCGCAAGGCTTGCAAGCTGGATACGCCATAAAGGCGTGGGAACCGAATGCCAAAGCGCTGCAATTCATCGTTTACGTAATTCACAACTGCTTGTTTTTCTTCTTCATCATTCGCCAAATCGATGGCATTGACCACGAAAAACATTTTGTCCATTTCAAACGCATCTTTCACGCGTCCTAGTTGAATTAAGAATTCTCGGTCCGCTCGTGCGAATGCGTGATTGTAATAAGTGATGAACAAGATTGCATCGGCATTGCGGATGTATTCGAATGCTACATTCGTGTGACGGGCATTTATCGAATCCGCTCCCGGCGTATCAACTAACGTGACGCCGTTTCGCGTCAATTCACAATCAAAGTAAAAATCGATTTCGTCAACGAAACAGCTGCGCTCTTCTTTCGCCACGTAAAGACCGAATTCTTCCCGGTTGACGCGAAGCGTTTTGCCAAGCTCTTTTACAAACTGTGAGTACCCGTTTCGGAACGCAATGATGAATGATTGGTGTACTTGTTTTTCAGTCGTGTCAATAACCGGCAAAGATGCCGATTTTTCATACGCATCCGCCAGCGATTGCACCGCTATCCCTAACACTTGAAATGAATTTTGAACATCTTCTGTCATTTGCGCGATGGTCTTTAACCGGACATCCGCCATCTCATGAGGACGATCTTCTGTCACTGGACGAATTCGATTGATCGTCGCTGTCGTCGGGTTCGGAGAAACAGGTAATACCGACTCTCCCATCAATGCATTGGAAAACGAAGATTTTCCTGCACTGAAAGCTCCGAACAACGCAATCGTAAATTCTTGGTTTTCAAGTCGACCTGCTTTGCGTTTCAAGTATTGGGCAGTTTCAGCAAAACCTTTAACTTCTCCTAATACGGAGGAAGTTTGAGCTGCACGATGGATAACAGCTGCTTCATCAAATTGCTGCATTTCCCTTGCTTCTTCAGGGCGCTCTTCTACTTCCCTCTCTATAACCGGTTCGAGCATGGAAGGTTCGAAGACCGTCATGTCATCCTGATCGACATGAAATTCTTGCAACCAGTTTTCCACTTTTGCTTCTGCCGCTTCTTTTTGTTTTGGCAGCATCGCAGAAAATGCGCGTTTCACTTTAGAAATACGTTCATCCATTTCTTCTAAAGTTGAAATGGCTAACATTTTCTGATTAAGCCCTTCCGCTTTCATATCCATTTCCGTACTCGCGTCATCTGACAAACCTTCGAATTTATCTTGCTGTTCATTTTTCCAGCTTTCGGTCTCTTTGATGTACCAGCGCTGAATTGCGGTCGTAATATTTTTGGCGATATTCAAAACCGTATCCGCTGTCACAGTGCCGGTCTTCGGAATTTGTTCGTCTACCAGTGAAAACGGTACATGAAACTCGGTTTCATCAATGGCAATCGCTTCGTTATCGGTCAATAATCCAGCGTCTTTCAATGAACTTTTCATTAATTTTTTGAGATGCGCTGTGATTTGTGAAGCAGTGACCGCATCTAGATGGCCTGCCACTTCCTGCTGACGCGCGTTGCGTTCTTCTTGCGTCTTTTTCGCGCTGAACAATAAGCCCACTTTGAATCCTGGCTGAACCGATTCCATGTAATTCGTTAATGCATTGCGCAATTCGTATGGCATCAAATTCGCATTTTCCACCAATTCTTTGCGATTTTTTTCAAATTTTAGTTTCCAGTTTTCAAAATCCAGAACGGACAATCGGCGTTCCACTTTTTCGTTTTCTTGCTTTAGTTCACCGCGCATTTCCCATTCATCTTCAGACAATACGGATGAAAAAGCAGCTAACCGTTCCATCTGCTCATTTTCAAGAAATTCCAAGTGTTCATCTTTTAATTGTTGTACTGCTGAATGGGTTGCTTCGCCCACATGACCTTTCCATCCTTGCATTGTAGATGAAACGAGACTCTTCACTTTCTCGAAATCATTGCCGGGAAAATCAAATTTCTTTAACGATGTGAAGAAAATTCCTTTTGGCTTAACGCCCCAAGCCGCAAACGAATCATGGACCGATGCTTGGAAATCTTCAAACGGAATTTCCGTAGATTGATGTTTGTCAATTTGATTGACGATCAAGTAAAGTTCCGTGTATTTCTGCAGTTCCTTTGTGAAATTGAAATTCAATTCCGATTGCACGTGGTTGTAATCCATAACATAAAAAACCATATCTGCAACATGAAGTGCCGATTCGGTCGACATACGGTGTGCATCATCCGTGGAATCGACACCTGGCGTATCCATTACAGTGATATCTTCTGGCAACACTGAATCTTGGTGGCCGATATCAATTTGTGTAACATCCCCGCTTTTGCAGAAGGCTTTAACCGCTTCAAAATCATAATTCTCCGGAAAATATACCGGCTTTTCGTTTTTTAGATTGACGATGGCATAATCTTTTTCTGCCTTATGTACGTTGACGATATTCGCGCTTGTCGGTATCGGACTTGACGGCAAGATGGTCTCGCCTGTCAGCGCATTGATCATAGAAGATTTGCCTGATGAAAAGTGGCCGGCAAATCCGATGATGAAATTATTTTTCAGTATTTTTTTTGCAAATAGCTCCGCTTTTGCTGCGCGCTCTGTGTCATCGTTGTTTAAAAAGATTTCGTGAAGTCTTGCCGTTTCGATCAATTCGCTTTTGTGCTCGTGTGTCATGTAAGTGTGTTCCCTTCTTCCGAATGTTCTATGATGAACCTACCCATACTGCTAATATCATAACATTTTTTCAAGCGGAACGAAAAAAATCCTTTCCCGGTTTGAAGGGAAAGGATTTCAAGCTTGAGCCAACAACATTTAAAAAAGAATAGCTTTATATAAGCTTCAAGCAGGCTGGCCACTTCGCTTTCCGTGGGCTCAGCTTCAGCCTCCTCGTGACTAAAAACATTGCTCCTGTCTCTGCATCGCTACGCTAGCTTCGAGACATGAAAAACCGTTGCATCGCTGCGCTAGCTTCGTTCGCGGAAAGCGTCCATTTGGTGCGCAGGACCCAATATAAATGCAGTAGAATTATTTATTCTTCTTTTGTTTCCACACTAAAACCCTTTTCTTTGTATATTAATAAAAGGATTTTATAGTTTGCATTCAGGAAAAACCATGAATCGACATGCCGCCGTCGACGAATAAGGTTTGACCGGTTATGTAGCTTGCCGCGTCAGATGCTAAGAATACAACAGGTGTCGCCACTTCCGGCAATTCTCCCACGCGTTTCATCGGCGTCACCGCTAAAATGGAATCCAAATATTCTTTATCGCTTAAAATTCTCTCTGTTAACGGTGTCCGGAAATACCAAGGTCCAATGGCGTTGACGCGAATATTCTTCGGTCCCCACTCCATCGCCATCACACGCGTCATTTGAATGATAGCCGCTTTTGATGCTGCATAGACAACACCAGTTTTCAAAGCGCGGTCTCCGCCTACTGAACTGATATTAATGATCGATGCCCCGGCCTTCATTTCTTTTGCCGCTTCTTGTGAGAACATGAAGACACTATGGGCGTTCGTGTCCATGATTTTATGCCATTCCCCATCGCTTGCATCTTCTAATTTCGAACGGATGTTCATCCCTGCGTTATTGACCAAAATGTCCAAGCCGCCGAACGTTTCCACTGTTTTGTTGACGGCATCGCGTATCTGTTCCCGGTCTGTAATATCTGCCAAGACATACGAAGTCCGTTTGTTGCCAATTTCTTTTTGCACATTAACTAAATCTGCTTCTGTCCGTGCTACTAACATAACATTGGCGCCTGCCTCTGCCATTGCTAGGGCAATAGCTCGACCAATGCCTTTCCCTGCTCCTGTTACGATTGCGGTTTTGCCTTCCAAACTGAATGATTTCAACATATGATCGCCTCCTTTTCTATTATAATCATTGTTTTCCGTCAATTGCCAAAACAAACAAGAAAAACCCGACTTGTGTAGAAAAGTCGGGTTGCTTTGCGAAGTGGCTATTTCGCTTCTTACTTTATTTGCTCAAGTTATAAAGACTCGTGTATTTCTTCTCTAAATAGTCTGCAAGATAATCTGCATTCAAGCCTTCACCTGTTGCATCTTGCAGAATTTCCAGTGGTTTCTTCATTGCACCGTGCTGGTGGACATTGTCTGTCAACCATTGACGAATTGGCGCAACATTGCCTTCTTCTAGCAACGCGTCATACTCCGGCAAGTCTTTTAACATTGCATTTTTGAATTGTGCTGCATAGATATAACCCAACGCATACGACGGGAAATAGCCGAAACTTGCACCCGCCCAATGGACGTCTTGCAAAATGCCTTCAGCATCAGTTGACGGCCGTACACCGATGTATTCTTCGTATTTCGCATTCCATAACTCCGGTAAGTCCTTCACTTGAAGATCGCCATTAAAGATCCCTTTTTCAAGTTCGTAGCGGACCATGATGTGCAGCGCATATGACAATTCATCAGCTTCTATTCGAATAAGCGATGGCTTTGCCTCATTAATAGCGCGCAGGTAATCTGATTTTTCCACGTTTTGAAAAGCTTCAGGTGCAGCTTGTTGCAAGTTAGCGTAATTATTGTTCCAGAAATTATCACTGCGACCGATGAAATTCTCGAAAAATAGCGATTGAGATTCGTGAATGCCCATCGATGCTCCCGTTTCAACCGGTAAGCCAGCGAGTTTGCTGCCGAGATTCTGTTCGTACACAGCGTGTCCACATTCATGAATCGTGCCAAACACCGCAGTGCGGAAATCGGTTTCATCGTATTTTGTTGTAACACGGATATCGTGGCGATTGATATTGGTCATGAATGGGTGAACTGTTTCATCCAATCGTCCGGATTTAAAATCATATCCGAGCTGGTCTAAAATTTGCAGGCTGAAATCACGTTGTGCTTCTTTTGGAAAATGGCTATAAAGAAAATCTGTTTCCGGTTTGTTGTCGGAATCCGCAATTTTTTGAACCAACGTACTGATTCGTTCACGCAGTTTACCGAATACTTCGTCCAACACTTCCGTTGTCATGCCAGGCTCGTATTGGTCAAGCAGCGTATTATATGCGCTGCCGTTTTTCTCGCCCCAATAACCGATCATTTCTTTTGTCGTTGAAACCAACTTTTCTAAATAAGGTTCGAACAAAGCGAAATCGGATTCTTTTTTTGCAGTTTCCCAAATAGTTTCCGCCTTGGACTTCAGAACAACAAACTTCTTGTGAGCCGCTGGTGGCACTTTCTTGCTTAAATCGTATTCTTTTCTTGATTCTTCAACTGAACGTTTCAATACCAGATCCAGCTCGTCATAAGCTGTTTCTAAACCAGCTAGTATTTCGCCGAATTCGTCGGACGTCGATAAGGCAAAAAGTTCTGAAGATAATGTGCCGATCGTTTCAGAGCGCAAGTCAGCGCCTTTTTTAGGAGCACCTGTCCGCAAATCCCAATACAACAAAGAAATCGCTTCTTCGTATGCTCGCATCTTGGCCACGTGCTCTTTATATTGTTGTAGTAAATCCACTAAAATCCCTCCATATAAGCATTAAGTATAAGTGTATCATAAACAGAAAGACCTATATAAAGTTTTTTGCAGCGACCGGTAAAACTTTGTCCCATAAATGTTCAATGACCAGTTCCTCTTCATTCAATAGAAGGTGAATTTCGCCATAATCTTTCGAAGTCCGGATCAAGCGGCCAATGCCTTGCTGAATGCGCAATTGCATGAAAGGCAAATCTATCTCTTCTAATGGATGATGACTGAATTTACGTTTCGCTTCAAATACCGGATCTTTTGGCGGCAACGGCAAATCGACAATAATGACTTTCGTCAATGCTTCTCCTGGCAAGTCCAAGCCTTCCCATAGATGGTACGAACAAAGTACTTGGAATTTCCCATCTTGGAAATCTTTCACGACAGTCGACAATTCACGGTCTCCTTCGAATTCAATCGTGTATTGATGATCCAATGGCAGTGATTTTTTGAAATTCTCCATATCGATTTTCGATTTGAACAATACCAAAGTTTGATCTCCGCTAGACAATAGATCGTAAACACGGTCGAATTTTTCAATTTGCGCAAGTGGATGCTTAAAGATTTTCATAACTTCTTCGTAATCAAATGGCGAAGGAACGGAGAAGGATTGGAAATCATCGATTCCTAAGCTATCTGCGATATACGTAAAGTCTTTTTGAATCGAAAGCGTCGCGGAAGAAAAGATGATCGGCATCTTGCCGTCGAAGAATTTCTCTTCCAAGATATCTGTAACAAGACGCGGCATGATGACAAGCGTCTCAATTTCGTCTTTAACTTCCAACCAATTGACTGCATCGCCTTTTTCCACGAATAATTTCATTGCAAACGTATAAAGGTCGAAATACTCTTCCGCAATTTTCAAGTCGTATTCCGGGATGGTGTATAACTCCCCTTCAAAAACAAATTCTTCTAAGAGCTCATCGATTTTTCGGATCAATTCATGACCAAGCATCAACAAATCATCTGATTTGATGATTGCTTTACGGTCTTCGTCTGATGCAATCGTGTTGGCGCGAAGCACACGGAAAAATTCATTGTGCAAATCGATCGTTTGCTCGATTAACCCCAATGTTTTTTCACGGACTCCATCAACCATGACGCGTTCAGTAACATTTAATAATGTCATCTCCTGCACTTCGTAAGTCAAAGCGCGCTGTGCTGCAAACTCCAACAAATGCCCTTCATCAAGAACGATTTGCGAAACTTCCGGCAAAAGCGGCGTCTGTCCTTCACGGATGCGCGTTTCTTTCGTCCAAATATGTTCCATTAAGAAATCATGTGAACAAATGACAAGATCCGTCGCTTCCCGGTAATGGTTGCGGTGAATCGTCTGTCCGCATTTATTGCGCAGTTCGCAAGCCGTACAATTTTGAATCGGGTGGTAGTTTACTTGCTGCCATTCGTCATCCGTAACATCCGGATAACTTGACCGCTCTCCGTAGGGATAGGTGTTCTGCATTGAGTAGGTTTTGTTGACGAATTCAGGCAAGCTGAATTCAATATCATCCAAGAAATCGGCATCGCTGCGTTTTTGCGCGCCTTCTAAACGCTGCAAGCATAAATACTGATCACGCGACTTGGCGAGCCTTACATCCAATTTCAAATCGAATAATGCGTCTAGTCGATCAATGTCCCCGCCTTTTTTAACAAGCTGTTCGATTAAGGTTTCATCAGCGCAAGAAATCAACGCCGGTTTCCCGGTATATCGCGCATAAGCGATGGCCGGCAATAAATAAGCCAAGGTTTTTCCTGTTCCAACGCCCGCTTCAGCAAAAAGTACCGATTTGTCTTTTAACGCTTGTTCAATCTGAAATGCCATGAAAATTTGCTCATCACGCAAATCAAAGCCTTTTTCCGGCAATTCATCGTAAAAAACATCCCCGATCCAGTCATTCAGCGATTCAAAAAATGTTTTGTCTTTCGATAATGGAAATGGTAATGGCTGTCTCATCTAATTCTCCTCACAGAGAAACGGAAGGGCTGTGGCCCTTCCGTTCTCGTGTCATTTATTTTTTCGAGCGTTCTCCCCAAAACTGGAACAAATCCGTGCGGATAAATCCGTTGAACAGTTTCCGTTTTTTCGTGGCCGGCTGGCCGTATAAAGTTTCGAATCTCGCCATTGATGACAACATGTAAACCGACCATGTCGGATGTTTCGAGAAAATGCGTCCCATGTCTTTGATCATTTCTTCGATCACTTCAATCTCACCGATTCGTTCGCCGTACGGTGGATTTCCGACAACGACGCCGTTTTCTTCAATTGTCTTGAAGTCTCTCACTTGGCGTTGTTGGAATTTGATAATGTCCGCAAATCCAGCTTCACGTGCATTTTCTTCAGCCAGTTTGACCATTTTGTGGTCGATATCAGTCCCAAGAATATTTAGCGGTTGGTCGTAATTTGCGAGCTCTTCTGCTTCCTCGCGAACACTGTCCCAAATTTGCTGCGTCATCCATGGCCATTCCTCGCTGTCGAAATCCCGGTTATAACCTGGCGCGATGTTTTGTCCGATCATCGCAGCTTCGATTGCAATTGTTCCTGAACCGCAAAACGGATCCACAAACGGACGGTCTGGAGTCCAACGTGATAATTTCACCAAGGCTGCTGCCAATGTTTCTTTTAAAGGTGCTTCACCTTGGTCTAAACGGTAACCGCGTTTATGCAAGCCTGCACCACTCGTATCGATTGATAATTGCACTTTATCTTTCAAAATTGATACTTCAATCTTAAAGCGCGCTCCTGACTCATCCAAAAATGAATTGCGGTGATACGCTTTTTTCAAACGTTCCACGATCGCTTTTTTCACCAATGCCTGACAATCAGGTACACTGTATAGCTTCGATTTTACCGATTTTCCTTGTACGGGAAAATTCGCATCAACTGGCAAAAATTTCTCCCATTCCAATGCTTTCGTTTGTTCAAACAATTCATCAAATGTGTATGCGCTAAACTCGCCAGCAATGATTTTTACGCGATCTGCCGTCCGTAGCCAAAGGTTGGTGAACGCGATATCGCGCTCGTCGCCTTCGAAAAACACTTTTCCATTCTCTGTTTGCGTTTCATAACCAAGCTGTTTCAATTCATCTGCCACGATGGATTCTAAACCCATTGCCGCTGTCGCTAATAATTTAAATTTAGTCATAATTGCTCCTTTTCCTGTCCTCTATTTTTTAATGGGACAAGTTCAATCCGATTCCATAATAAGTAGAAAAGCTCCCCGCAAGGAGAGCCTTTAATAAGCATTTTAAAGCCAAACGAAATTCTATAAGCCATGTTTTGTTTCCACGTACTCAAACAGCTTTCGCCTCGTACTAGTGGACGGCAACCATCTATCTGCAAGCCAAGCTTGCCTCTTCCTCCGTTGGATTCCATCGGAAAAGTGCCCCTACCATAATTTGGGTTTCTCACTCGCGGGGTTTACCTCGTTCCACCTGCATAATTTCTTATGCAGCTCCGTCACTGTGGCACCTTCAGGGTATTTCGGCCATATCCGAAGACTTAGGCGTTCTACCCGCCGTCAGCCGCCAAAGCGGCTGCCCCAGCTTATTGTTTCGCTGAGCGCGATCACTACGTCCATTGCAGGGCCGTGTGAGCATGGACTTTCCTCTCCAGACTAAACTGGAGCGATTGCCAGAATTTCAGATGGCTTAACAAGTATACGCTATTTGGGCGAAACTTTCAATGCCATTCAATTGTTATTCAATTTACTGCCAAACACGTGGTTTTCTAAATGCGACAATCGACGCAAAATGTCAAAATTCGTTGTTCCTGGAGCAGGAGTTGCCTGTTTTCTTGGCATCTCTTCCAACTCTGAACGCAAGCGCTTGTTTTCATTTTGCAATTGTTCGATTTTCGTGCTGAATGCTTCGTAATCTTGAATAATTTCATCTAAAAAATGATCAACTTCATCTTGGTTGTAACCGCGCATACCTGTTTTGAAATCTTTTTCCAAAATATCTTTCGCTGTGAATTTATTGTCCATTTTAATCGTCCTTCCGTAACGTGCAACTAGATATTGACGTTTATGCATAAAAAAACTTGCTTTACGCTAAGTATAGCATAAGGCAAGTTTTGCGTGTCTAGTTCTTATAAAGTTCCGACTCTTTTTTTTGTTTTTTTTCATCGAGCCGTTTTAATCGTTTGTGAATATCCAGTTCAAGCGATTTTCGCACGAGCGTATGCTCACTCGCTTCTTTGGCAAAATTGGCCATGATGATCGCTTGATCGAGATCTCGCAATTGATGTTCATATAACTTCGAAGCATGAATCCAAGCTTCCACTTCAATTGCTCCGCGTAAATGGGGAGCTGCTTCTTTAAAAAGTTTGACTGCTTCCGCGTGGTCGCCACTCCGCTTTTTTTGGATTGCCAGGAAAAAGCGCGCCATGGCGGAGCCGCTCCCGCGCTGCTGCGTCACATGCTCCAGATAAGCAGCACTTTGATCAAATTGCTTCAAGTCGGCATACCATTTGCCGATGTTCGTATAAGCACCGCTCGTTTCTGATACCAAATCTTCCATCAAAAGATCCGATGACAACACATAAAGCGACACGAGCGATAAAATATCCAGTTCGTTATGGAAAAGGACTTTGCCTAACCCTTCTGTATATCCGCTTTTGACGGCATCCAGATAGATCGGCGGTATTAGGAACCCTGGTACATCCCCGACTCGCTCAAAACCTAGCTTCTCTGACTCGATCGTACTGAGCTTCATGCGTTCGAGTTCGTTTTTCCAAATACGTTTCGTCCCATGGAACAAATCGATTTGTTTCGGCGTCGGCAGCTTCGGCAAAGTTTGGCGATGCATTGTCCATCTTGATGTCAGCTGTGGCCAATCAAAGCTTTTGCCATTATAGGAAAAAATCGTCGGTTCATCTTCTTGCCATAACCCTGTTTCATAGAGGAATGCAGCCTCGTGCGACGGATCAGGCATTACATACTGCACCATTTCAAAATGATCCGTTTTCTTCACTAAGATACCAATCAGAAAAATATACGCGCCTGTCCCGCTTAAGCCAGTCGTTTCGGTATCGAAAAACAAGATTGGTTCTTCTTTTTTCAATTTGAACGGATGCTCGAATGGCGCTTGTTCCCATGCCATACGCACGCGGTCCAATTCAACCAAGCTGACGTTGCCATGAACGGTATCAAGCGGATAGCGAATTCGTTTCATGTATACATAACCGAACCGATTTTCCACTAATTCCAGACCGATGCCCGCCCAAGCTTCTGCATGAGCAGGACGTTCAATGATTTTCGGTTTTTGTTGTTTTTTGACGGGCTGCTTTTTCAGCATGCCTTTCATCTGCATTAATTTGTTTTCAAACGACATGGGACGGTCACCTCTCTTTTCGAAGCTCGCTCAACAAGTCGATCACATGATTTTTCATACTGATGGCTGCATCTTGTGCTCCGATGCACGATGGGCAGCCATCGAAACAAGGGCATTCTTCTATGTGCTGCTGTGCTTTTTCAAGCAGCGGCTGCCACAGATCGTAGATGCGTTCACTGATGCCGATGCCGCCTGGATAAGAATCATGGATGAAAAATGACGGCAAGTCGTTATGCGGAGATTTAACTTGCGGCACGACATGAACATCCCTCCGGTCGCATTGAACGAATATCGGAATGAACGATTCGATTGCGTATGCCGCGCCAGTCATCGTATCCGACAACTCCGAATCACTGAAATCTTCAGGTTTTGAAAAACTTAGCCATGTGGAGGAAGTATGAAGTTCTTCCGGAGGCAATGAAATCGGCCCTGAACCAATATTATCGTGTGTATCAAATCGGATTTTCTTAAAGATCGTAGGCATTGCCAACACCGCAATATCACCGTATTGCACATCGGCGCCGTTAAATTTTTTCGTCTTGTCTTCACTAATCACTTTTAATTCGACTGCTAAATTTGCATCCGTGAAATAATCCACATCCACTTCAGTGACGTATGCCTTCTTTTCTTCCCAATCCAAAATCTCGACTTGGAATTGCGTTCCTTGGTGCAAATATATCGCCTCTTCATGCAATAAAGTCATTGCACTGAAGCGGTCCATTTCCCCAATAACACGGGTATTCGCCGGCACCGATTGGTCGATGATGACAACATTTTCCTGCGATGCAGATCGCAGCGAAATATCGTGGGCAGGAAAACGGTCGCTCATCCAATGCCAACGATCACTCGTGCGCACCAATACACCTTGTTCTTGCAAATATTCGAGCAATTCCTGAACATCGAATTCTCCGTATTGATCGTCCGTTGAAAACGGCAATTCAAAAGAAGCACATTTTAAATGGTCCATTAAGATGATGATGTTTTCCGGATGAATACGAGCTTCTTCCGGCGATTGATCCAATAAATATTCCGGATGGTTGATGATGTATTGATCGAGCGCTGTCGATTGTGCCACGTAAACGACCAAGGATTCATCCTGTCTTCTGCCAGCACGCCCTGCCTGCTGCCAAGCGCTTGCTATATTGCCGGGATATCCGGTCATGATGCAAGCTTGGAGTTGGCCGATGTCCACGCCAAGTTCAAGCGCATTTGTTGAAACGACACATTGAATGGAACCGTCGCGCAAGCCTTTTTCAATTGCACGCCGTTCGGTTGGCAAATAGCCGCCTCGGTATCCTTTAATCGACTCGTCCTGCAATTTCGTCTTCGTGATGGCTTTTAAATACGTAACGAGCATTTCCACCCGCACACGGCTTTTGGCGAACACGATGGTCTGTATGCCTTGCTTGATCAGATGCGTTGCAAGGTCTCGTACTTCTAGGACTGCGCTTCTGCGAACGCCGAATGTCGGATGGACGATTGGCGGATTGTAAAAGACGATGTGCTTTTTACCGGACGGCGCCCCGTTTTGATCGATCAACCTATGCGCTTCATTGGTAAGGTTTTCTGCAAGTTCTTTCGGATTGGCAATTG
>JBFIXY010000007.1:0-17211 GCA_041605655.1 Planococcus sp. (in: firmicutes)
GATCTTATAAGGAAAGAATTGCTTATAGACGGCCATTGGATAGTCGGCAGGAACTTGAAAAGAGACGATTTTCTCAAGCTCTTTCGCCCCTTTAAGCAATGCCTGGATCATGGCTACATCAAACGTAATAATTTCTAATCTGTCTGTCGTTATATGCGGCATGTCTTCCGCCTCCTCTACAGCTACTTTTAGTTAGAATACACCAGCCTCGTTCAATCCAACAAATAAATAGTTATATAGAAAAAATGCCTTTCCGACAAAACGTCAGAAAGGCATTTTTTTAATATCTTTCGCACAAAGGAGCGGCACAATTCAAGAGAACTTCGCTTTCTGAATAAAAATTAATTAACCACTTTAAAACTTTGCACTCTCGAGTGTGTCACCTTTTGTATTATCCAGTGCTCTATTACTTTCCCTTCAAACGCATTTCGATAAATACAAAAATTCTTCACTTAAAAGTTGCACCCGGTTGCAGAACCAATAAAAGAAGCTCTGTACAATTCGTTTCTCTTTTTTATTTTTTCCGGATAATGTCTTGAATTTCCATTGAAAAAACTAATTTACCAACCAGAACTTTTTTATTGTCCTGATTGAATGCGTCAACATCAAAAATCAGTGTTCTTTCTTTTTTTTCTTTCAAGATTGCTCGCAGAGAAATGACATCTCCCAAAAATACCATTCCCTTGAATCGGATTGAATAGTCCTGAATAAACCCCTCTTCCAGATAGGGAGTGAAGAGTTTTGCTAAATTGCCCATCGTCCACATACCATGCGCAATAATTCCAGGAAAACCAGCATTTTCGGCGTCGGAATCGATCGTATGTATGGGATTGAAATCTCCAGAAGCACCTGCGTATTTAATGAGGTTCAGCCGTGACACCGGTTTCAATTGGATAGTTTGCAATGCAGCTCCCACTTTCATTTCATCCAGTCGGCTCATCCTTCCATCTCCTTTCTGGCAGCATCATTTATAATTACAATGCGTTCTTCTGAAAAGAGAAGCCTTTGTGAAGTATCCTCACCATATAGGGTCATCAGCAGAAAGCCCATCCGCCCAAAATGCCCGGTTTTCTCGTAATAACCTTTCACTTCTTTCCAGCAATAGACTTCTTCGCCTATAAACAGCGGGCGGTTATAATGATAGATTTGCTCTCCGTGGATTAATCCTTTGCTCGGTAGATTGAGTCCCGGGATAGAACCTCCATCAAATGTAACTGGAAATGTGGGAGGAGCGATGTTTCTGCCGTAAAGAGATTTTTTTCCAGCTTCTTCATCTGTGAACAGCGGCGTAGAATCCCCTAACGCTTCCACAAACTTTTTAACTGCACCTTGTTCAACTCTATTTCTCACTTTTACTGATTTTCTGCCTATCATCTCTTCCAACATTCGCATTATCTCCTTCTCATTTTTTCGGTCCACCTGAGACATACAATATCTGATCTGATACGAATGCAGTAGCGTTCATCTGCAAAAGCTACTGAGAATTGAGCTGTATAGTGTTCTGACTCGAGAAATTTTCAGCCTTGCTACTGTTTTATTCAGCGCATTACAAAAAAAGCCAGGCTTCAAAATAGAAAATCTCTAAGATTCCTACTCTAGCCGGGTAAAACAGCAGGAAATCAAGGGATTTTTCTAGATCATCAACCAAGCCTACCGAAAAGTAGGAAACTGCAATACTCCATTTGAGATATTCGTGAGTTTCTTGACGTGTTTAGTTTGGTTTGAAAAATCACAATCACAATATAAAAAATGTCTTGAATATTTGGATTCATGGCTTTTTTATATTCTTTTTTCTTACATTTTTACTAGTCAGGTCATGCTTCCCAGATCAATCCGGTTGCAGACTGAGGGGGCTACTTTTATTCCAGCCTTGCCCTATCTTCTATAACCTAAATCTTTTGAAATATTCCCAGAGGTTTCCCGCATTTTTTCGATAATAAAATTTTCCGTATCTTCATCAACCTTTACGATGGGTATACTTACTACCAAAGCAGCAATTACTTGTCCATGATGATTCATTATCGGAAATGAAAAACCTGCAGTGTCCGGGTAGAATTCCGCCTTACTATATGAATAACCTTGTAATCGAATTTTCTCGAGTTCTTTAACTAAAATTTCTTTATCAGTGATTGTATTAGGAGTGATTTTTTTCAATTCAATTCGCGATAGGATTTCTTCTATTGCTTCTGGATTCAAATAAGCAAATAAAAGTTTAGGACCCGAACCTGTGTAAAGAGGCGTTCTGCCCCCTACTTTGCTGTACAGTCGTATATGGTTTTTACTTTCGATTTTCTCAACATAAATCGCTTCTTCGCCGTCCAATACAGCCAGATGTACAGCTTCATTCAATTTCTCGCTTAAGTCTTTCATATGAGGCAAAGCAATTCTGCGATAATCCAATTGATCAGCTACATAGCTGCCTAATTCTAAGAGTTTCAAACCCATATGATACTTAACATCGTGGGATGTATGCTTCGTTTTCACTAAAAATCCGCTTGCTTCCAACGAAGAAATTAAGCGATAAGCTGTAGGTTTAGGCATATTATCTAATTCCGCTATTTCAGCAAGAGTCAGTTCGGGGTACTCCTTAAAATATTCCAGTAATTGCAGAGCCTTAATGACACTTTGGTTCATACTTAAATAAGCCTCCCTAAAAATAGTGTGGTACTTAATTATACCTTATCTTTGGTGAAAGGAGGATTTCCAACAAATCAAGAAAAGGTTCTATTTATTTTTTAAAATGAGCATTTCTATTACGCGATCTCCGACCTCTTTTGTTGTTGCATGGCCCTTCATATCCGGTGTAAGAACTTTGTTTTCAACCATCAAATCTTCAACTGTGTCCAATAATGTCTTTCCCCAGTCTTCTTGACCAAAAAAATCCAGCATCTGGCTTGCTGACCATATTGCAGCCAGCGGATTCGCCATTTCACGGCCCGCAATATCCGGAGCAGAACCATGGATTGGTTCGAACATCGATGGATAAATCTTTTCCGGATTAATATTCGCGCCTGCCGCCAAGCCTAATCCGCCTGTCAATGCTGCGCCTAAATCCGTTAAAATATCCCCGAACAAATTCGATGTGACTACAATTTCAAACCGCTTTGGGTCAAGCACAAAAAACATACTGGCAGCATCGACGAGGTATGAGGCTGTTTTCACATCCGGATATTCTTTCCCAACTTCGTCAAATACTTGATCCCAAAAAACCATCGAATAATTCAACGCATTCCCTTTGCTGATGCTCGTTAAGGTTTTTCCCAAAGCTCGTGCTTCTTCAAATGCATAGCGAATGACACGTTCCGTCCCTTTACGGGAAAAAACACCGGTCTGTAAAACCACTTCTTCTGGTTTATCTTTAAACAACCAGTCTCCCGCTCCTGCATATTCACCTTCACTGTTTTCCCGGATGACCAGCATATCGATATGCGGGTCTTCTATTAATGGGCAAGGTGCTCCATTCAATAATTTTATCGGACGAAGATTGATGTATTGATCAAAGCCTTTTCGGATCTTCAGCAATAAATCCCACAATGAAATATGGTCAGGGACTCCAGGGAATCCGACAGCTCCTAAATAAATCGCATCGAATTCGCTCAGCTGTTCTATGCCATCATCATCCATCATTTTGCCATGTTCGCTGTAGAATTCGCAGCCCCATGGAAAATGTGTAAACTCGAAACGAAATGTGCCATCCAATTCAGAGATTTTTTCTAGTACCTTAACGCCTTCATCGATCACTTCCGGACCGACACCGTCTCCAGGTATAAGCGCGATTTTATAAACATCCAAAGCGTTTCCCTCTTTTCCACTTCATTTCAGCGGTTCTTATACTTGAAGATTTTCCACGATTGTCGTGATGCCTTGGCCACCGCCCATGCATAATGTGACAAGACCGTATTTTACGCCTTTGCGTTCCATGTCATGCAAAAGTTTTGTCATCAGGATGCTACCGGTTGCGCCAATTGGATGCCCCAGTGCTATAGCGCCGCCATTGACATTGACGCGGTCTAGATTCAAATCAAGCTCTTTGATAACAGCAAGCGTTTGAGCCGCAAAAGCTTCATTCAATTCGATTAAACCAATATCGTCCAGCGTCAAACCAGCCATTTTCAATGCTTTTTGCGTAGATGGTACAGGGCCAATCCCCATAATTTCCGGGGAAACCCCCGCTACCGCTTGCGCAATAATCCGTGCTTTAGGTGTTAAGCCATGCTCCTGCGCTTTGATATCGCTCATCATGAGTATGGCTGAAGCCGCATCGTTTCTTCCGCTTGAATTTGCCGCTGTGACAGAACCGCCTTCTTTAAAAACCGCTTTTAAATTCCTCATCTTCTCTACCGATGTTTTCCTCGGATGTTCATCTGTATCGAACACAATAGTTTCTTTTCTATTTTTTAGTTCATAAGGAATGATTTCCTTTTTAAAATACCCTTCCTTAATAGCTTTTTCGGCAAGTTCCTGGCTTCTGTATGCATATTCATCTTGTTCGGTCCGGCTGATATTGTGCTGTTCAGCCAAATTTTCTGCAGTCATTCCCATTGTTAAGTCGCCGTATACTTCTATTGGCTGTGAACGCGGCTGGCTTTCTGTGTTCGGGTCCACCAGCATGCCATTCCCTGCCCCATAACCGTATCGCGCATTTCTCAAGTAATAAGGGGCTGTGCTCATGCTTTCTGCGCCGCCCGCTACAACCACATCAGACAAGCCGAGTCGGATTTGCTGATCGGCATTATTGATTGCCTGTAATCCGGAACCACACTGGCGGTGCACGGTATAGCCGGTCACTTCCACTGGCAAATTTGCCCGCAAAAGAGCTAGACGGGCAAGATTGGAAGAATCGGAACTTTGCTTCGCCTGTCCCATAATCACTTCATCTACAAATCTTTTGTCGAAATTCCCTCTAATCAATAATTCATCAATCACTTTTGCGCCTAAAAAATCAACGAGTTCGTCTTTCAATGTTCCGCCCATTTTCCCGATTGCAGTTCTTACTGACTCTACGATTACTGGGTTATTCAAACTGTTTCACTCCAATTCATTTTTTATATTCTTTTTTCAACTGTGCCGCAATAATATTTTTTTGAATTTCCGATGTTCCTTCGTAGATTTTTGTGATTCGTGCATCTCGATAATAGCGCTCAATCGGATAATCTTTCATGTAACCGATGCCAGCATGAATTTGAACTGCTAAATCGGCTACGCGATTATAGACATCTGAACCGTATAACTTAGCAATGGCGGCTTCTTTGATGACACGCTGTTTATCATCTGTCATCCAAGCCACACGGTATGTCATTGCACGCAAGACTTCGATTTGTGTGCTGATTTCTGCAAGCATATGCTGAATTGCTTGGTTTTCAAAAATTGGTTTACCGAATTGTTCTCTTTCGAAAGAATAGTCCATGCAATGTTCCAAAAGACGTTCTGATGAACCGAGGTTTCTGGCTGCTAGCCCTGCACGCCCATTCGCCAGGATTTTCAAAGCATTGATATAGCCTTGACCTTCTTCACCCAGCACATTCTCTACAGGAACTTCCATATTATCAAAAAACAGTTCTGCTGAATGTGATCCACGCAATCCCATTTTCGCCTCAACCGCGCCTACTTTGAAACCTGGAAAATCTTTTTCTACGATAAAAGAAGTGATTCCTTTAGCACCTTTTGATGGATCCGTCGAAGCCATAATGGTAAAGACATGACCTTCGACGGCATTGGTGATGTAATGTTTTGATCCATTAATAATGTATTTATCCCCTTGTCTCACTGCTTTTGTCTTCAAAGCTGCCGCATTCGATCCAGCTGCAGGTTCTGTTAACGCAAAAGCACCGATCCATTCACCTGTCGCCATTTTCGGCAAATATTTTTTCTTCTGTTCTTCTGTCCCGAGTTCAACAATCCCTACAGAACCGATTCCAGTGTGGGCGCCGATTAATGTTGTATAACCGTTATGCGTCTTGCCCAATTCTTCATAAACGGCACATTTACCGACCATATCTAATCCCAATCCGCCGTATTCTTCGGGAATGCTTAGTCCGAACAACCCCATGTCTTTTGACATTTCAATAATGTGTTCCGGAATTTCATCCTTTTCTTCAATTTCCATAGCTACAGCTTCTACTTCTTCTCGGATAAATTTACGTACCCCTTTACGGATCGATTCAACATCTTCTGTGAATGAAAAATTCATTATTATGCACTCCTTTTATTGGTTTTTAAATTCCGGTTTTCTTTTTTCCAAAAATGCTGCAGTTCCTTCAACTTTATCTTCTGTGCCGAAAACAATGGTTTGTGCCAGTTTCTCAAGCATCAAGGCTGTATCGAGGTCAACATCATATCCACGATGAACGACCATTTTTGATAGTTTAATCGCGACCGGACCTTTTGAACTGATTGCTTCCGCTTTTTGATCAATAACAGTATCCAACTCTTCAATCGGTACAACTTCTGTTACAAGACCGATCTGTTCAGCTTTCTTTCCGCTGATCAGTGCACCCGTCAAAATCATATCGAGTGCCCTGCCTTTTCCAACAATCCGTGCTAGCCGTTGAGTTCCCCCTGCGCCTGGAATAATTCCTAAATTCAATTCTGGCAGACCGATTTTTGCGTGTTCAGCCGCTATTCGAATATCACATGACAGCGCAAGTTCGCAGCCGCCCCCTAATGCAAAGCCATTAATCGCTGCAATTGTCGCTTTGCTGCAGTTTTCAATTTTTTTGTACGTACCTTGCATGCCTGGAATCAACGCATCAAGCATTTTCCGTTCTCTCAGCTGGCCAATATCGGCTCCAGCTGCAAATGATTTATCACCCGCACCTTTAAAGACGATTACATGGATTGAGGAGTCATTTTCACAGCGATCAACCGCTTCGTCTATCTCCGCCAAAGTTGCTGCATTCAATGCGTTTCTCACTTCGGGCCGATCAATCATAATCAATGCATAATTTTTGGTCAGCTTCAGCTCTATATTTTCAAACATGTTTATCACCTCTTATTTTTTATCGTAGTTATAGAACCCTGCACCCGATTTTCGGCCGAGCCGCCCCGCTTTGACATATTTGATCAATAATGGGCATGGACGATATTTTTCACCCAAAGTCTGATAAAGGTATTCCATATTGCGCAAGCGAGTGTCGAGTCCGACGAGGTCCGCCAGTTCGAGAGGTCCCATAGGGTGATTTAAGCCGAGTTTCAAAGCTTTGTCGATATCTTCAGCGGACGCGACGCCTTCCATAAGCATATTCATCGCTTCGTTGCCGATCAGGCAATTCATACGGCTTGTGACAAATCCCGGAAATTCATTTACCTCCACCGTCTGTTTACCAAGCATTTCTCCTACTTTTTTAGCTAAAGCAACCGTTTCGTCGGAAGTGTCCAATCCGCGGATGATTTCGATCAATTTCATCTTGTGCACAGGGTTAAAGAAATGCATCGCCAAAAAATTATTCGGACGGGAAAGTTGAGCTCCAATTTCTGTCGGGCTCATCGTTGATGTATTCGTCGCCAGAAGGGTGTGTGGTGGGCATTGTTCATCCAAGCGTTTAAATATATCGATCTTCAAATCCATATTTTCAAGAACTGCCTCGATTACGACATCTGCATTCTTTGCTGTCTCTTCAAAGTCCACTGTATAGCTGATACATTTTAATGCAGCTTCTACCTTCTCCATGGAAATATATCCACGTTCCGCACTTTTGTACATTTCTTTTTCTATATATTGTTGAGCATTCTTAAGAGCTGTTTCATTAATATCATGGAGTTTGACATTGAAAGCGCT
This sequence comes from Planococcus sp. (in: firmicutes), assembly GCA_041605655.1. Classification (GTDB taxonomy): domain Bacteria; phylum Bacillota; class Bacilli; order Bacillales_A; family Planococcaceae; genus Planococcus. The sequence goes on from JBFIXY010000007.1 coordinate 7,778, forward strand.
TAAAGCCGCCGTATAGGCGATGCCTCTCCCCATGACACCTGAGCCAATCACTGAAAAGTTTTTCATAATTCCACTTCCTTTATTTTCGTTTTCATTAATGAAACGACGTTTCATATAATGTTTTAAGAAAAAGATCTCATTCTCGTTGAGACCACTAAGACAACATAAAGTTCAAGACATAAACGTATGTAAGTGCTGCTATTGATGTGAAAAGAAAGTACATGCCATTCCATTTATAAGCCACCGTAATCCCATTCCTTTTTACACAGCTGCTGATGATAATATTCAATGCATTTAAAGGACTGATGGCTGCTGATAACATCCAGGAGAAGATACACATGAAAGCTATGAGTGATGGATGGATATTGATATCTGCGGAAACAAGTGCCGTCAAAATAAGTGGCACTGTAATGATTTGATGTACACCAAGCATGGCTAGAAGAGTTACACAAATTACTATGAAAATGAATAAGATTCCAACAGAAGTTACAGAAGCCCATTGCATCGTTTGCTCAATCACTGCCTTTATCGGTGTATTCGAAATGGCATTGCCAAAAACCCCTGCGCTCAAAAACAAACAAATCTCTGTTTTTGTCTGAATCAGTACTTTCTCTTTATATAGAAACAGCTCATTCTTAAGGATTTCCATGCTTCCTCGCACCATAAACCAGAACATTGGTACAGACAGACATATAATGCTGACTAATAAAAGCATCGATTTATGCAGCCATTGCTCCATACTGATTAGTATTACAAGAATAAGGGATACATAGCTGATCAGTAGAAAGACATGTTTTTTCTGTTCTTCGTCTAATCTGGATATATTAGTAATCACAAGTTCTTGTTCTTTTAACGCTTTTGGCCGAAATAAAAGTATGCCAAATATTAATTGAATCAAAGCGAATGCGATGCCAACCGGTAAATAAGACAAATAGGTTATATCCAAATAAAAAATAACGATGCCGACGGAAGCGAAAAAAGGCGACCAGATAACGGCAGGTGTGAATCCGATATAATACGATTTCGTTAAGACTTTCGGTGCTATCTTGATATTTTCTACGAGCCCGTGAACAATTCTTAACGCACCCATATTTAATATTGGAGAAACAATCACCATAACCGACGATAAACCGTAAAAAATATTCCGTGGATTGTTCTTTAAATTATCAAGATATGACACTGCACTTCCAATGATTCCTTCTCTTTTTAAGGGAATTGATAGCAAAGGAGCCAAAATTAAAATTGCCAATAGAGGCATATTTTGTGTGATTCCCTGAAACAATACCACCCCCCAGCCGTTCGCTGAATAATGAATTCCCATTCCTATGATTAAAAGAGACAGTGTGAAAATTTTCTGCTTTTTCTCGAGGAGCAGCCAGGAAGTGAAAAAAACGATAACGGTAAAAATACTATAGAAAATACTTACCATTCCATTTGCAATAAATGCGTCTATTATATACAAAAAACACATCGTCAGAATGAGCGCAAATCTTACCATCCTGCCCCTTCTCTCTTAAAAAGCCTAGTTAATTTTTAGACTACCAGCGGCATACAAGTAATTTAATTGTTGATGATATTCTTCGATAATTTCCACAATAATCTCGTTTACTGTTTTTATTTCATTCACCAAGCCTATGGATTGCCCTAAAGCAATCACGCCAGAATCCAGATTTCCTTCCGTTATCAATTTTTGATATGATTCTCCGTTGATATACGGCATAATTTCGTCCAATGATGCTCCGTTTTCTTCGAGTTCCAGCAAAGCAAGTGCATTTTTTGTCTTCATAACTCTTGCAGTCTTATTAATGGATTTTTTCACCAGGACAGTATCCGTTTCTTGCATTTTCATTAACTGTTCTTTTATGAATGGATGCAGCCCGATTTCTTTTGAAGTCAAAAAACGTGTTCCCATTTGGACCCCTTGTGCCCCTAAAGCAAACGCTGACAATGCGGCTTTTCCCGTTGAAATACCGCCCGCAGCTATAACCGGAATCGAAAGTTCCTGTACTGCTCTTTGAATTAAGGTCATTGTTGTGACGTCATCCTGCCCTGGATGACCTCCACATTCATAACCCACCACTACTACTGCATCACAGCCAATCGCTTCGGCTTTTTTTGCAAAGCGGATAGAAGGGGATACATGGACCACCTTAATATTACTTTTCTTCAATCGCTCCATATATTTTTGAGGATTATTGCCTGATGTAAATACAACCGGCACCTCAGCTTCGATTGCCCCTTCGATAAATTCATCCATTGGCCTGCGTATGCCAATGGCAACGTTTATACCAAAAGGACGTGAGGTAAGAGTGCGCGTTTTCTCAATATCCTGTAGCATATCTTTTTTTGATGCATAACTGCCAGCTGTTATCAAACCCATTCCCCCAGCGTTAGCGACAGCTGAAACTAGAGCTGAAGTACCAAGGCCTTGGAGTCCGCCTTGAATAATCGGATATTTGATACCGAACATTTCCGTTATACTGGTCTCGATCATCCACTCCACATCCTTATCATTACATGCTTTCGCTATGAAATTTCCAGTTTAATCTTTCGCCATTAACTATGGTCTCCACATCTCCTCCATCTAGTGCGGACACCAGATTCAGAGCAATAGTAACAGAAGTTTCTTTCGCTGCTTCCCTGCTGATTCCCCCAATATGAGGAGTCGCCACAACTTGCTTCAATTTAAAGAAAGGATGGTCTTTTGGAGGCGGTTCTTGAGTAAAGACATCTAACGCTGCTCCCATTATCCCGCCGTTTTCCAGTACTTCAATTAAATCCTTTTCATTAATGAGTCCGCCGCGAGCAGTATTTACTAGCACGGCGTCTTTTTTCATCAATGCCAAAAGTGACTTATCAATTATTTTTTCAGTTTCTTTTTGTAGCGGAATATGCAAACTCACAATATCGCTGTCTTGAAACAACTGTTCAATCGAAGTCGTCAATTTAACAGTTATTTCTTTAGCAAGCTTTTCACGTTCAGCAGAAGTTGTTCTAACATAAGCAGTCACTTCCATCCCGAAACCTGCCGACAGAATCCCCGCTACTTTTTGAGCAATGTTTCCAAAACCAATAAGTCCAACTTTCTTGCCATGCATTTCATATGTATATCTGCCGTCACGATAAGAAAAATTCCCTTTTTTCGTTTCTTCATTGAATAAAGGAACGTTTTTCATGACAGACATAATCAAACTTACCGTATGCTCTGCTGTGGCTTGGCTGTTTAAATTTGGTGCATTTAAAATCGCAATGCCTTTTTGGGTAGCATATTCGACATCAATATTATCTAAACCAACGCCAGCGCCAGAAATAGCTCTGACACTGGAACAATGGTCTAGGATGGATGCGGTGATGACAGCCGGAGCCCGCAAGATAATACCATCGACATTATTATTATCAAGAAATTCAATAATTTGCTGTTCATTAAATTCATCGAATTTTTTCACGTCCGCCAACTGGTTTAAAACCCTTTCCCCTTCGGGATGATACATTGGAAGTATCTGTAAGATCTTAAGTTTCCCCATAACTTCCACCCTTTAAACAAATTTATTAACAATAAAAATGAGTCTTCTTAATTTCAAGATCTAGGAAGCTCCTTATTCTTCAAATACCGGTTCACTTTCTTTTTTTGGTTGCTTCAGCGTGAATTTCTGCAATGCGACAATGGAAGCTAAAATCGTAATACCAATAACATCACTCATGAAACCTGGAATGATCATTAATAACGCTCCCATAAATAGAATTACCCGTTCATACCAAAACGCGTGGCGCAATAACCAACCTTCCACCGCAGCAGCGATTCCCCAAATACCGATACTTGCTGTTACTACAGACAAGATAATTGTTTGAGTGTCCCCTATTAATAGAAGGGATTCCCCATAAACAAACATGAATGGCACAATGAATGCTGCTAAACCTAATTTCATTGAAACAATACCGGTTTTCATCGGTTCCGATCCCGCAATACCTGCAGCAGCAAATGCTGCGAGAGCTACTGGAGGAGTAATAGCTGACAAGATGGCGAAGTAGAAGATAAACATATGAGCAGCTAGTGGTGCCACGCCAAGTTCGATCAAGGCCGGAATCGTCAATGGAACTTGAACGATATATGCTGCTACGGTTGGCAGCCCCATGCCCAAAATTATGCTCGTTATCATCGTGAATATTAGCGTAACTAGTAAAATACCACCTGAAAGTTCTATGATAATGCTGCTGAATTTTAAACCAATTCCTGTCAAACCGATAATACCGATAATTATCCCAGCTGCCGCACAGGCAATTGCTGTTTCAATCGCTGCTTTAGCACCCAGATCCAATGCACGGAAAATTGTTCCAAATGACAATCTTGTTGATTTCATAACTGCTGCCACTAAAATTGTTGCACCAATTGAAAACAGACCTGCTCTCATTGGTGAGAATCCTGACACTAGCATATAAACAATAACGACTAATGGCACAAAAAACAAAAACCCATTTTTCAATACTGTCCAGAAATTTGGAAGTTCTGATTTTTTCAAGCCTACGAGGCCCAGACGCTTAGCTCTCAAATCGACTTGAAAATATAAGCATAAATAAAACAATAGTGCTGGAATAGCTGCTGCAAGCGCCACTTCCATATATGGAATTCCTAAGTAGGAGGCGATGATGAATGCCGAAGCTCCCATAATGGGCGGCATAATTTGGCCACCTGTAGAAGAAACTGCTTCAACAGCTCCAGCGAATTCTTTTTTATAGCCAGTCTTTTTCATGAGGGGGATTGTGAACGCTCCTGTAGTGACAGTATTTGCTACTGCACTGCCGGAGATGGTCCCTAAAATCGAACTAGCCACTATCGCTGTTTTCGCAGGACCACCACGGTATTTCCCCATCCCAGCAACAGAAAGATTAATGAAAAATTGCCCCGCTCCTGAAACTTCGAGGAATTTTCCGAACAAGATAAACAAAAAAATGAATGTTGCTGAGACACCAAGCGGCGTACTGAACACACCTGTTACTGTGTAAAAAAGATGATCGACAATCCACATTGTGGTAAATTCTCTGTGGGAAAGCACTCCTGGAGCTAAGTGGCCCCAAAACCCATAAGCCAGGGCTACCATAATGATAATCAACAAAGCATTGCCTACTACACGTCTGGTCGCTTCAAGAAGCAATAAGCCGGCTATAATACCTATGGAAATTTGCAAAGTACTTAAAGATTCAATGTAACTCATGCGCGAAGAAATATTTTGTGCATTTATTGCAAAAAACGAATACGCGCCTAAAGATAAAGCGATAAAGATCCAATCATACCAAGGAATTTTCTCTGAGATCATAATCCTTTTGGTCGGTTTATAGACTGCGAAAGTCAGTGCCAGCGCAAACGCTAAGTGAGCGGAGCGTTGCATAATCGATTCGAAAACACCGAAAAAAGCAGTATAGAGGTGAAAAAGAGACATTAACACTGCGATAATAGTGATAATTTTTCCGGTCATGCCTTTCAGAGACCGAATTTTGTTGTTCAAAACGCCCTCTTCCGAGTAAACTTCTTCACTATTTGTATTAATTGCTTCCTTAGTAGTTGTTAATTGAGTCATGCACGCACCTTCTTTTTTAGATTGTTCGGCTTTTTATTCCATTGCCCCTACTTCTTTATAATATTTTTCAGCTCCAGGATGAAGATTCCCTACATTGTTTTCAACAGAATATTCCGGGCTAAAATCATTCATTGTAGCAGATAGTGTTTTCCAATGTTCTTGATTTTCAAAAAGCATTTTCGTCAAATCATATACCGCATCTTCACCCATCAAGTCATCATTTACAAGCAATACTGTGTAACCTGCTACTGTATTGATATCTTCAGGGATATTTGAATAGGTGCCGCCTTTAATTGTATGCGGAAGGTAGCCTTCATTCTTTTCATTCAATGCGTTAATTACTTTATCATCAAGTGGCAGCATACGAATCCCAACAGTTGTATCGAGCTCTTGGAAAGTCGAAAGAGGTGCAGCGACCATTCCTACGATTGCATCGATATGGCCATCACGCAAAAGATCCGCGCCGTCTGCAGTACCGATGTACTCAATTCCGCCAAGATCATCATAAGACATACCAACAACATCCAACATATCTTTAAAAGCAAGTTCACCGCTGTACCCTGCAATTCCGGGACTTACCTTTTTACCTTTCAAATCTTCAAGTGAATGAATATCGGAATCTTCCCGTACAACCATGTGAAAAACATTTGGGTATAATGTAGCGACTGTGCTTACATTTTCAATTTTTTCTTCAAATTCATTAAGACCGTTTAAAGCTTCAGGCACTGTTTGTCCATTAGCAAAGCCAAGAGCGAAAGTTCCTTGTCCTAATCCAAGCAAATTGGAAACGGAACCGCCTTCTACAATTGTTACAGATGAATCAGGGTATAATGGAGCCATTTTATCCGCCATACCGGCAGATAATGTATACCAGAAACCACCTACTGTTGCTGAACCGAATGCCATATCCTTTGGTACAGCGTCCATTGCTGCCACTTTACCTGAACCGCCTTCTGATGCCGCCTCTTCCGATGAACATGCCGCCAATGCCAATATTAGTACCATCAGTAATAACCCCAATAACTTTTTCATAAAATTTCCCCCTATGCTCTTACTAGTTTTTTAATGCTTACTTCATAATTTGCCGGTGTAATATCTTTCAATTTTTCTAATGAAATATCGGAAAGCACTTCTATCAAAAACATTTTTTCATCTTTAAATTCAAATACCGCATGTTCGGTGACAATCATATTCACTTTACGGATACCGCTGCTGGGAAATGTCAATTTCCTGAGTAATTTCGGTGTGCTGTCTTTTGAAGTATGCATCGTTGCAATAATTATTTTTTTCGCTCCAGCAACCAAATCCATCGCTCCGCCGACACCTAAAATATTTTGGCCAGGCACTGCCCAATTAGCCACTTCACCAGTTTCATCGACTTGTAACGTCCCTAGCACTGCTACGTCTAAATGTCCGCCTCTAATCATTAGGAATGAATCGGAACTGTCGAATATAGAAGCTCCAGTCTCTACGGTGACAGGTTGCTTGCTGGCACTGATCAAATCCATATTGACGGACTTTTCTTCAGGTGTCGGGCCCATTCCTAGCAACCCGTTTTCCGAATGTAAGTAAACATCTTTGCCTTCAATATAGTCCGGGATTAAAGTAGGGATACCTACCCCTAAGTTAATAATTTGGCCATCTTCGAATTCATCAGCAATTCTTTGGGCTATTTTAATTCGCTGTTGTTGGCTCAACGTACCTACCCCCTTGCTTCACATATTTGGTAACTACCACATAATCGACAAACAGATGCGGTGTGACAATTTCTTCTGGTTTAATTTCCCCCGCTTCAACAATTTCATCGACTTCGGCAATGACTAGCCTAGCAGCTGTCGCCATAACCGGATTAAAATTACGGCCTGTTTGATCGTAAATCAAATTACCAAATGTATCCGCTTTCAAAGCTTTGATTAAAGCTACATCCCCTTTAATCGCTTTTTCGAGGATATATTCTCCGTCGTCAAAAGCCATTTGATGCTTTCCTTCAGCAAGCTTCGTTCCAACTGCTGTTTTTGTGTAGAAACCGCCTATTCCGGCTCCACCGCATCGAATCGCTTCTGCTAAAGTTCCTTGAGGAACCAGCTCTATTTCCAATTCTCCCTTCGACCAAGCATTTACTGCATCTGCATTGGTTGTAAAATAAGAACCGATGGCTTTTTTCAAATTGCCTGACACAAGTAATTTCCCTAAACCTTTTCCTTTTTCTCCTAAATTGTTACTGACTATCGTTAAATTCTTTTTACCTGAAATTGCTATTTCATCAATTAACGATAATGGAGTCCCAGATAGACCAAAACCACCAACAAGCAACTTATCCCCGTCTTTTATTAATTCAGAAAAATCTTCTAGCTTCAATAGTTTTTTCATTATTTACTCCTTTCTTCTCGAAAAAGCACGTTGGTATTAGTAGCGTTTTTAGAGCCCTCACACATCATTTCAATTAATGAAACGACATTTCATTTATAGGTGATAGGGCAATTATAGTCGATTGTATTTTTTATTACAATAAAAAATTGAATATTTTAAATATAAAATTTAGTACGACAATTATTACCCCTTGGGCCTCTATATGTTAATAGAAAAAAAAAAACGAACCCCAAAGAGAAAATCTCTTTGGAATTCGGTTATTTATTATTCGATTACTCAGCTAGGCTGTAGAACTTCAATTATATTTGTTCCCAAGGAGCGGCACAATTATAGTCGGCCGCCATCTTCGTGGGAACTTATTGCGCAAATTTTTCATGCTTATGTTGTTCCGGTACTGTTCGGATTCTCAACAATAAAAAAGAAAGCGTTCAAAACGGTATCCCAGACCCAGATCAATCACCGCGAGAGCGAGTTCAGCAAAGGAACGGCGGGAAAAGTGTTTTCCGGCGAGCGCCTGTCTTGGATCGAAACAGCTAACAGTGACAATTTCAAAACATTGCAGTCTTTTGATTGGCAAATCCACATTTACGGCCAAGCGAGCAAAGAACTGATTGAGTTTGTACAGTCACAGCCTCTCGCGGTCTATGAGTTTTCATGAGATCCCCCAAATGAGACGCGCGGGATTCCAGCAATATGCCCTTTACCTAATCCACCTTGATAGATACCTTGCATTAGCGAACTCCGAGCAAAGGTTCAGTGCGTTACAAGACTGTTTTAATGAGAACAAACTAATCCCATTCAATCCAACAAATAAATAGTTCTATAGTAATTGGACTAAAGTCATTAACAAGCGTACAATGAGGGAAAATCATCTGAAAAAGGCAAACTTATCCGAAAGGAAAGGACGCAAAGCTATGAGCCTGCAACACTGTTTACGCAGTGTATGGTCGTCAAGTTGCCAGGTACCCATTCTGTGGGCCCCGGCTGACAGAATGGAGGAAATCGAATGATGTTGAAAAAAATGTTGGTGATTGTTATGGCATTGTCTTTATTTGCAGCGTTTAACCCTGAAAACATACAAGCAATCGGACCTTCACAAGAGGTTCGTGCTACGTGGTTATGGAATCCGTGGATGTTTGTGAAAGACGAAGCCGGGACGTTGGCTTTTCTTGAAAGCAAAAACGTCAACAAAGTATATGTTCAAATCGACCGCGACATCGATAAAGCCACATACCGCAGCTTTATCGAAAAAGCGGGTGTTCGGGGCATCGAGATTTATGCACTTGACGGAGCCGCTTCGTGGGTTGCACGCAAAGGCGATCGAAACCAAGACCAATTGATGACTTGGCTGACGGATTATCAACGAAATGCCGCGACTGCCGCTCAATTTGCGGGTGTTCACTTGGATGTCGAGCCTTATTTGTACAGCGGCTGGAACACGAACCGCGCTGCAACCGTAAAATCGTATCAAGCGCTTCTTCAAAAAGCCAA